>NZ_CAXBOC010000066.1:0-15332 GCF_963976465.1 uncultured Cyclobacterium sp.
GTCAAAGGGATGGCCGCAAGCTCCCGCAGTAATCCGGGGGATAGGGTTTTGAAGGTAGAAAGGGTGCGTTATGTTAAAGAGGATGTGGCAATAGCCGATGCCCGGTATACAATTAAAAATGCCGATGGAACAGAACGAAAAATGTGGAGTTCCTTTGTGACAGTGAAAAAGGGGAAACAGTGGAAAATAGCTGCAATTAGAAATATGAAACCTGCTGAATAATCCTTTAATTAAGCCTGGACTTTCAACGATAATTTGTAACGCCTTGAATAAAAAAAAGCGGCCCTAATTTGGCCGCTTTTGAATTAATATAAACTTTGTAAATTACCCTTTTACTTCATTCACCAATGCAATGGCTTTTTTAGCCATCTCGTGAATTTCCGTGTAATTTTTATCTTGTAATAATTGTTTGCTGACCAATTTACTTCCCATACCTACCGCACTAACGCCTGCAGAGAACCAAGCCTGAACGTTGTCCTTGTCAAGAGAAACACCACCTGTAGGCATAAAGATCAAATTCGGGAACAAAGATTTGATACCGGCCATAAATTTAGGACCTAAAATATCACCTGGGAATAATTTGATCATTTTTGCACCAAGGTTCTCCGCTCTGATGATCTCAGATGGCGTCATGCAACCTGGAATCCATATCATCCCATGCTTATTCGCTACCTCTACAACTTCTTCAACCAAGCCCGGACATATGATAAAATCTGCACCGGCATCCACATATGTCTCTGCCATCTCAGCATTTTTGATGGTACCGATACCCAACAATAGGTCGGTCATTTCGCTATCCCTCAAAGCAACCATTTTCTTAAAGTTGTTCAAAGCAGCTTCACCTCTATTGGTGTATTCCACCACGCGAATTCCAGCAGTGTAAAGGGCCTTAAGAACTTCAATACTTACGGTTTCATCTGCATTGAAATAAAGAGGAAGGATGGCCTGATCCGTTATTTTTTTTAATATGGTTTCGTTTTTACTCATCGTGATTAAATTTAAAGTAAATTACCTCAGGAAATTCCCGAGGTAATCTTTATTAAAGTGTTGATTTTTAATGATATATGTGTGATTGTCAGATTTTAACTTTAACAACCATTTTCTTGATACTGCCTTCGCCAATCAACGGAGAATGAACGTCTTCAGGATAAAGGATTGCAAATTGCCCGTGTTCCATACCAAAGTACATTTCCGGAGAATCCACATAAAAAGATACATCCTTATCGGGATTGTATTCGCCTTTTATTTTAGTGCATTTTTCTCTGGGTTTCCAACCAATGCTTTCTTTACCTTTGATACATACTTGAATGTCTATGTGCTTGTCATGACATTCAAATTTCTGATTGGATTCAGCTTCAGTTTTTGCTGCTTTTTCAAATACAGCAGCAATTAACCCACCCCCATCAATTTCGTATTTGCCATCTTCTATTTCCTCCAGATTATTGGACTGAATAAAAGCAAAAGCTTTTTCAAACAATGGGTGCAAACTGTAGTATCTGCTTGCATTGGATAAGGTATCAAGTATCATGAAATTTGCTTTAGCAGTTACTATCGTTGAACCCTACCGCTGGCGTCACCACCCATTAAAACTTTAACCTCTGCAAGTGTTGCATGGTTCATGTCCCCAGGGAAGGTATGTTTTAATGCAGAAGCAGCAACAGCAAACTCAGTTGCATCTTTAAGATCAAGCCACTTGCAAATGAATCTCCACCACCTACACGGTCAACAATTCTTACGTCGTATTTTTTGGAATGGTAAAATTCGTCACCATCATATACCAAAGCACTCCAACCATTGTCAGACGCACTGTAACTTTCTCTTAAAGTTGAAGCGATGTATTTGAATCCAAATTTCTCTTTCATTTGTTTGAAGACATCTTTGTATCCTTCAAGGTTTAACTCACCTTTGGTCACATCAGTTTCTTTGCTATGGAAGCCTAAGGTGGTTTCAGCATCTTCTTCGTTTCCGATGCATACATCCACATATTGACAAAGTCTGGTCATCACTTCCTTGGCTTTTTCCTTGCTCCACAATTTCTTACGGTAGTTCAAGTCAATGCTGGTGGTAACACCTTTTGCTTTTGCAGCCTTTAGGGCAGCTTCAGTCAAAGCCGCAGCTTTGTCGCTTAGGGCAGGAGTGATACCTGTGGTATGAAACCAAACAGCACCATCAAATATTTTATCAAAATCAAAGTCAGAAATTTCAGCTTCTGAAATGGATGCATCAGCTCTGTCATATACTACCTGAGAAGCTCTCATAGAAGCACCGGTTTCCAGGAAATAGATTCCTAGTCGTTTTCCGCCTCTGGCAATAAATTGTGTGTCCACACCATACCTACGTAAATGATTGATGGCTGATTGGCCAATTGGATTGTCAGGCACCTTAGTCACGAAAGTTCCTTCCAGCCCATAATTGCAAAGGGCTCCAGCTACATTAGCTTCACCACCACCATAGGTTATGTCAAATGAATCAGTTTGTACAAAACGCTTAAAATCAGGGGTAGAAAGGCGAAGCATTACCTCACCAAGAGTAACTACTTTTTTGGACATGATTGTTGTATAAATTTTATGATTAATTGAAATTCTTGTAATTCAAAGCTACAAAGTAAAATTTAAAGAGCAATTTACGTAAAAAAGCCCTTTTCAAGACAAGACTACTGCTTTATTTTGTAAAAACCAAATCTTTTACTTGTACGGCAAAGCATCTAATTAGCTACCAATCACATATAATTAAGTATATTTTTGACTATCAAATTAGAGGAATGTTCCCAGGTAAAGGGCCTATCTCAGGTAATAATTGATATTTATTAAAGCGACTTAAAACACCTTTGCATTCAACCTTTATTTATAGGTTACTTAGTTTTTCAACCGTTTATTTAGGTTGGCTTTGATTTGATTTCTTGCTTCTTTTAAATCAATATACCCAGTCAATTGCTCCAGCGAGATTACATTATATTGGTGTTCCTTTAAAAATTCCAAATACCTTTTAAACATGTCAGAGGGGGTATTTACCCAAGGGTGTTCAAGATCCGGTACACCGTGAATGGTAAGGACCACAATATTTCCATCCTTTGCCTGCTTTAAGGCTTCCATTATTTCCTTTTCATTTTCGGGCTCAGTGGCCCAACTAGGGATTAGATAAGGGTGATCCTCCAATGGCTTGTATACCCTTTCTCCTCCTGCTCTGGCCAATAAATAATTCTTCTTGGCCAAAACTTTCAGTACAGTTTCACTCATGGAATAACCCGGATAAGCAAAGCCAAGGGGAGCTTTAATTCCCAAGGAATCGCATTTTTCTTCTATATAGTCGATTTCTTGTAGAATCTCTTCTTCAGATAATTTGCCTACAGGTGCATGGTGGTGGGTATGATTGGCCACCTCAAAACCCATCCTATCCAATTGTTGAATCTGCCGCCAATTCATATAAAGCGTACTGTCAGAAAAGTTAGGAGGGAATTCACAAACGAAGAAGGTTCCTCCAAAACCATATTCCAACAATAAAGGTGCTACGTTGGAATAATGACTGGCTACCCCATCATCAAAGGTCAAGACCACAGTTTTGTCGGGAATCGGTTGCTTCAAAACTTGGCTAAAACCGGGCAAGCAAGCCAAAATCAGGAGGGAGGACAAGAAAACCTTTATCATATCAAATACCTTAATAGGGTGTGCTTCTCTAAGCTGCCCTTAATTTTTTTTGCAGCCCCTGTAAAAAATTCCTTAATACCTGATCCCTGCAAAGACGGTATTGGTGTTGATCGGGTTTTCTAAAAAAAGCACTTATTTCATGCTTGCTCATGTTCCTCCCAGCCAAAGCTAAAATTTCAATGATATCTTCAGTTTGTAGTTGGAGTGCGATTTTTATTTTCCGAATGATTTGATTGTTGGTAAGTCTGCTTTCAGGCACCGGCTGTGGGCCTTCCTTTTTGCCTCTTTTATAATTAATCAAGCCATTTAAAAATACGGCCAACTTAAAATCACTGATAGGCTTTGCTTCCGGGTCATCATCTCTCTTTAACCAATCGCTCACTTCTGCTCGGGTTACTTCAAGTTCAGCGAGGCTGAAAATTTTAATCATTTGGTCATCTCCAAAATCGAAGGTGTACCTTAAACTTCTTATCACATCATTGTTTTGCATAGGGCATAAAGATAAACAAAGGGGATGAAAAGGTTAAAATTTTCACAGTGAAAAGATATTTTATTTCCTAACCGAGGATTAGTGAAGTAATTGAATCGGATTTTTTATCTTAAGCCTATGAAAGAGGAAAACTACACCTTAATTACCGGAGCAAGTATGGGTATTGGAAAGGCTTTTGCCATGGCTTGTGCCGCGAAAGGCATGAACCTTATTTTGGTAGCCTTGCCTGACAACCTTCTGAATGAGGTGAAAAATGATATTTTATCGCTTTATAAGGTAAAAGTACACCTTTTTTCCATCGACTTAACGGAAGATTATGCTGTTACAAAATTGTTTGCCTTTTGTCAGGAAAATAGATTCTCTATTCAAATGCTGATCAATAATGCCGGAATAGGAACGGGAGGGAAGTTCGAGAATATTGACTTGGATAAACAGCTACAAATTATAAATCTGAATAATAAAGTTCTGGTTCGGATGTGTCATTATTTTCTACCCTTACTTAAAAAGCAAAAATGCGCCTATATTTTAAATATGAGCAGCATGGAGGCGAATCTACCCTTACCCTATAAGGCCGTATACACTGGGAGTAAAAACTTTGTATATGCCTTCTCCCTTGCACTGAGGGAAGAATTGAAAAATGGGCCGGTAAAGGTGTCTGTAGTTTGCCCCGGGCCGGTGGTGACAAACCCTGAAGGTTTACGTCGTATGGAAGCACACGGTAGCAGAGCCAAATTGGTAGTTTTAATGCCGGATGAAGTGGCTAAAATTGCTTTGGAAGGTTTAGAAAATGGAAAAACCATTATTATACCCGGTAAAATCAATTGGCTACTGGTGAAAATATCACGGATTTTCCCAACAGCCCAAAAGATGCGACTGCTTGAGCGCCTTTTTAGGGTATACAGTACCCATTAAGCAATATTTCCAAAATAATTAGCAATTCCACATTGCTCACAACTTAAGGTCCAAAGCCGATCAGCATCAGGGATAGAGTTGGCTTTTTTGGAACTGGATTTTGGTTTGCATTTGTCCCAATATTTACCTGAAATACCTTTTACACCCTTATCTGAAGCTAAAAAAATGGAGGTTGCAGCTCCTTGGGCAGGAGTTTTGCCGGTAAGTCTTCTTAGTTTCCACATCAATCCATGAAAGGAAAAGGTATGCTTTAAGCCTATATCGGTTTTAACTAGGCCCGGCTGAACTGCATAAATTGCAATTTTTTTAATCGGTTTGAGCCGTTCAAAAGCTTTCGTAAAAAGTACATTGGCCAGCTTAGACTGTGCATAAGCGCGCAGGCCATGATAATTGTTTGTAAGATTGACATCCTTAAAATGAATTTTCCCATGAAAGTGAGAATCAGAACTCACCGTGATAATTCTTGGATCTTTCGCTTTTGACAGCAGGGGCAATAATAAATGGCTTAGTAAAAATGGGGCAAGGTGATTGATGGCCCATTGTCGTTCTATTCCATCCGCCGTTAATTGCATGTCAGAATACCAACTACCGGCATTGTTGATCAGCACATCCAATACTGGATAACGACTGAGGATATTTTTGGCTAGGGTTCTAATATCCGCTTGAGAACTTAAGTCGGCAATGGCATAATCCAAGTCAGCCTTGGCCTGATCTGCCTGAATTTTTTCTATGGCCATTAGGGCTTTTTCTTTCGTTCTACAAACCAGGATCACTTTAAACCCTTTTGCAGCAAGTGATTTGGCAGTTTGAAATCCTATGCCTGCATTGGCCCCTGTAATTAGGCAAATTTTGTTTTTCATCTCGATTTTATTAAGCTTCAATTTCTTTTAACCCCGTAATCAACCATTAAAAAAATATGCTTTAATGATCAGTAAATCAGTTGGATAAGAATTGTTGAATTAAGTTTAACTTTACTGACTCTTATTTAAATTTTCTTTGGCTTCTTTAATTACAGGGTAAAGGTCGTAGGTGGGATAGAACTCGGTTGAGAAGGCTCCCCAAACACTTTGCTCTACCGCTATATTAAGATTTCGGAGTTCACTTGCAGGAATCTTTAATGTGACCACTTGACCGATTCCCATCATTACATACCAATTGATTACTCGAGCGGAAGTTGGTGGAAATTTTTCCAAAAATCCATTTTTGTTTCGGATCTCTTTTAATTCTTCAATGTTTTTATCTTGGTGGTGTTTCATCATGATGGTAATCATAATGCTATCTGAAGGTGTAGAAAGGGTATCGGTTTGGCCTTGACTGAATCTAGGCTTCAAGAGAAAGAGCATACCTAGAACGATAAACCATCTGAATTTTTTATTGAAGATTTCCATTTTTTGCTGTTTTAGAAATTGGTTCATATGAGCCAATTTAGTCAAATACCTTGGTAAATACGAATTATACCATTGTGGTGTTTGATGCAAATTGATTCCGAAATAGGTCATCAAGATAGTTTCGATTATTCTTATTAATACCAAAGATTGTTGAACCCTGACTTTGTTATTTAGGAAGAGGTTACTACCATTTCTTCCTAAATAAATTTCTAGACTTTAAGACATTGAAGCTAAAAAAAATAATCCGGTCATGACCAAATTAAGGTGAAATTGGTTAAGAACATTGATTGCAAACGCCTTGATAAACCATACTTACGCTTAAAGCATTGAACCCTGTTGGGATGTTTGCTTGCGGAATTTTGGATTGGGTAAGGCAAAAAGTCTCATTGCACTTAATACAATGGAAATGAGTATGTTGATCTTTAGGCTCGCAGGCACAGCCCTCTTCACATATTGCATATTTAACAGCACCTGTCCCATCTACAATACTGTGAATCAGTTTATTCTTTTCAAAAGTTTTTAGGGTTCGGTATAATGTGGCTTTATCTGCCCGATCAAATTTGCCTTCAAGGTCATTGAGGCTAACTGCCACTGAGGATTCCACCAATTTCTTTAAAACCAATAATCTCATGGTAGTTGGCTTAATGCTTCTTTCTTCAAGTTTGATTTCCAATTCAGGCCCCATAATTAATATCGCTTTTGGTCTTATCCGATCAGGCATTTCCTAATTATAGAAGCTGATCAATTTACAAATAGTTCCCCTTAAAAATCCATCAATTTATTCATTTTTTTGAGGTAAAGCATTACCTCATCAAATAAAAAACCTTTAATAATCTTAAAAAACCTATCCTAATTTTATTAGGCTATAAATGAGGAATTATTTTTAAATTTAGTTTCGAATGATTGATAAAAAAATCATTTGATGTCTTAAGCGAACCATCACTTTACCGGGAAAGTAAATCAAAATTCAATGAAAGTTACATTTAAAAATCAAATTAAAAGTATAGATGAGTTGAGAGAGTTGATGGGATTTCCTAGGGAGTTGGTGCAAAAAAAGTCCATCAATTTCATTGACGAACATTGCAAAGAATTTATTGCCAAATCTCCCATGTTATTTATTAGTACTGCCAACGAAAATGGCAGTTGTGATGTTTCCCCTAGAGGAGATCCCTCCGGTTTTGTAGATGTGTTGGATGAGCAATACCTTGTATTACCGGAGCGGCCCGGCAACAAGCGTTGTGATTCCTTGGAAAACATTCTTTCTAATCCCCATATTGGATTAATATTTATTATTCCGGGTTTGAAGGAAACACTTCGGATCAATGGCAAGGCCATTTTAACCCGTGACAAAGACTTATTGCATAAATATGAAGTTAATGGCAAATGTCCGGAGGTAGGAATAATTGTAGAAGTCGAAGAATGTTTCATCCATTGTGCAAAAGCTTTTTTAAGATCTAAATTATGGGAACCAGAGACTTGGCCGGAGAAAGCACAGCTCCCAATAGTGGCGAAAGTTTTGGCTGATCATATCAATAGCTCAAATTTTTCTAAGGAAGAGATACAAACCGTACTGGAAGAGAGCTATAAAAAAAGATTGTATTAGTAAGAAACAAACAGCTTATTTTAAATTAACGAATTGACTTAAAATGGTCAATTGAGATAATTTGGCCTTTTTAACTATATAAATGAACCAATATATCAAATTCATGAACAGAAGAAAATTTTTGAATCAATTTGGAGCAGGAGCTCTTCTAACCGGTCTTCCTTTTACCACATTGTCTTTTAAAGCTCATGCTACGAATAAGGTGAAAAATCAAATATTGCGCTTCGGATTGGTAGCTGATGTACATAAAGATTTAATTCCTGATGCCAATCAACGATTGGAAACGTTTATTGATAAGTCCTTAAACACTGAGATGGATATGGTTGTCCAGTTGGGAGACTTTTGTATGAAGGACAATAAAAACAAGGATTTTATGGATATCTGGGAAACTTTTAAAGGTCCAAAATACCATGTGCTTGGGAATCATGACATGGATCGAAATCCAAAGAAGAAATGCTGGATTTCTGGGGTATGCCTAAAACCTATTATTCCTATGATATAAAAGGGATCCACTTTATTGTTTTAGACGCCAATTTTTTATACCAAGATGGAAAATTCATCGATTATAAAAATGCCAATTTTTATGTAGATAGTTCCATGCGAACTTTTATTGATAACGAACAGATCGAATGGTTTGAGGATGACCTAAAAGCGACAAAACTACCCACAATTGTACTTTCTCATCAAAGTCTATGGCACCACCAATGGGGGGTAAATAATCGTTTGCGACTACAAGAAATTATGGAAGCACAGGCTGAGAAAGTTATCTGTTGTTTCAATGGACATAACCATATTGATTTTCACCGCCACCTTAACGGGATAGATTATATTGAAATTAATAGCATGTCTTATCAATGGATAGGAGATAAATATACCAGTTTGGACAGATTTCCCAAAGAAGCGTACGAAAAGTATCCCAATCTACCACATATTGCTGCTTATGAAAACCCATTGTATGCCTTTGTAACGGTAGATCTTTCAGGTAAATTAATAGTGGAAGGGGTAAGGAGTACTTGGATGAAACCATCTCCCTATGAATTGGGAATGCCTGAAGACCTTTACGGGAGCAGGGCTACCTCAGAAATATCAAACTATAAGATTAAGTTCTGATTTTGCCCAGTAATAGAAATTCTAGTGCTTATTCTAGAAAAAAAATGACAATCGATGTTTCATTAAAACAATGATGACAAATCATCGCTATCACTGCGATGATTTGTCATTAAAGGCCATTACCTGGCGAATAAACTTAATTTTCGCATGCTCCAAGGCTTGTCAGCGTCTTCCAAATTTTCAATTTTTAAGAATTTGGCTTTCGTATTGTTTGACCAGGAAATGGTTATGGCGCCATTTTCACCGGTTCTCTCAGCTACTTCCGCCCATTGCTTGCCATCAATAGAAACGGATACCTTGAATTTTCTAGGGTATTCATCATTTCCTGTTTCAAAAGATACTTCTGTAAGTGCAGCTGCTTGTGGTAACTCCACCTGAAACCAACTGCCCTTCTTTTGGTTTCCATCGGTTTTCCAACCTTTAAACCCAAATACATAGGAAGGGTCTCTAGTGGATCCCACTCCTTGTAAAGATGTACTGCTGGCAGTTACTTTCCAATTGTCTTGTGGGGCAAGTGCTTTGGGTACTTCAGCAAGCAAAGCATTGTATTGGTAATTTCCATCCTTCTTTTCGGTTTCTTTACGGATTTTTGCTACATATTCGGGAGTTACAAAGCTTCCTGAATTTCCGAATTCATTTCTAATATATGATGCCACGGAAGCGATGTATTGGTCATCATTGCTACTCATGGCAATCATTACACCTTCGTATTCTTTGCCTTCTATGGCACCGGTTAGGCCATGAAGCAGCGTTTTAACAATATATTCAGGGTGGCCTTGAATTCGTGGAGAACCTGAGAAGGCCGGAGCAATCAATTGTCCGCCGGCAGCACCTGTAGGGGTACCCAAGCCTTTTACTCCATGACAAGTGGCACAGTAACTATCAAATATCGTTTTCCCTTGATTAAACAAAACAAGTTCCTCAGGTGAATATTGCGTTTCTGCCATTTTTTTGGCTTTATCAATTTTTTCTAATAGCTGTTTGGTTACCAGTTGTACACCCTTGGCAGGGTTTGATGCTTGCAATTTTTTTAGTAAAGCCTCATAATCCGTGATTTTTAAAATATAAGCACTTTGAAGGGCCTGAATGACTACCGATGGATCTGCATCTGCTGTCATTTCTATATATGATTTTTCGAGGCTTTTCTCTCCATATTTGTACAAGGTTTCACCTGCCCTCAGGCCTTGGATTCGGATATTTATACTTTCATCTTCTAAAAAATCCAAAACCAAATCTTTATTAAGAAGGCCTAAACCTTCCAAAGTCCACAAGGCATGAATTCTAGCCAGTTCGTTGTCTGAACTTTGAGCCATTTTCACTAAGTCTGACTCAACTGAATGATCTTGTCGTAGGATAAGGAGCTGCTGTGCTTTGTCTCTCCACCAACCATTGGGATGTTCCAAATGCTTGACAAGCGTTGCTGCACTTTCCTCAAACATTCTTGGCTGGGTTTTGTCTCTTTCCATTCCCTCATAAGATACCCTCCATATTCTTCCGTTCTCAATTACATCATCCATTTGGTACTGAAGAATTTTGGTGCGCAAGTAACTTCCTTCCTGGGTCCAGTTTCCTTCCTGAATAATGCCACGGTACATGTCTACAATATACATGGTACCATCAGGGGCAGTAGCCATATCTGTAGGTCTGAAATAAGGATCCGTAGATTGTATAAACTCAGATTCAATATCAAGGTATTGGTTTTGAATAGAGGTAATTCCTTCCTTTTTTTCTGAATAAACCTGCCTTACTATTCTACCTACAGGTTCCCCATAAAAATATTGGTTGACCAACTCTTTTGGTAATCTGTCTCCTCTAAAGACATCGTTTCCGGCAGCACCTGTAACATTATTTAGAGAGCCATCCGGTTTTGTTTCTCTCATTCCCGGTTCAAAATCAGCTAATCTTACTAAACTGAAAGGAATCCTAAAATCCTTTTGAAATTGTTCTTTTACAGCGTAGTTGCCATAAACGATAGGGAAGTTAAAATTTCTTGGAACTCCTCCTGCACCATCTTGAAACCATACTTGCCCATAGTTATCCTGAGTTACACCCCATTGGCCATATGGGTTTCCTGTTGGTTCTTGAATTACACCATCAGGTGTCCAACGGATCCGTTTTGAATTATAAGTACTGTACATCCAATTGTCCATGGTCCAAGTAAGGAAACTGGTTTGATGCTCCACATTTCCTGATCTACCCAGTCCGGTGGCAAACAACTCTTTTTTGTCTGCCTTGCCATCATTGTCAGTATCTGTGTATTTGTATACATTGTCTTCGTTAGACTCCATGGATAAAATGGTTCCTGGCCCAAATGGTACCACAAACCTTGGGAAAACCAAGCTGTCTAAAAAGACAACACCATCTTCATAAATTCCATCATTGTCTTTGTCTTCCCATCTGGAAATACGACTGGTAGGTAAAAGCTCACCCACTGCATCGATATCCTGCATATAGCTTCTTAATTCAAGTACATACATCCTTCCATTGCCATCAAACTGAATGGCTGCAGGTTCTTTGATCAGGGGTTCTGTAAGGATTGGTGTCATGGAATACCCAGGCTGTAGAACAAAAGTTTTTTGTTCTTCTAATGCGGAAAGAGGGTTTAAGGGCGCAACTGGACTAAGGTCTATCCCTTTCCACCTGGGAGATGTAAGATCTGCAGATTCAGGTATTGAAACCTCCGGATAGGGTGTTTCCATCCGCTTTGGGTCCATTCTTTCTAATGGTGAGACTTCTGTATAAGATTTTTCCTGATTGCAACTGATAAGTAGTCCCACAACAATGAGCAGGTATTGGAATGATTTTCCTGATAAGTGCATTAAAATTTAATTTGTTACACTTAATTAAAAGTGTAAAGGTTCTGATGATAAGCTATTTTAACCAATGAATAAATGGATTTGGTTAAAATTTGAGGTTCAAAGTATACTATTTTTTTTAATTTTATAGATGATTAAAAAATAATTTTTCATGGATTTTTTCTTACTGGTAATTTTTTACTTTAAATTATGCCAAATTATCGTGAAAATCAGAGATGGGTCGGATCAATCAATGCTTCAATATGAGCCTTTAGAGTCAATCTTTTCTATAAATAAATGTGCCCGAAATTAATCATTTTCTATGTTATTGACTGAATATTTATATTTAATTGAAATGAAAAAAATATTATCTATAGTTTTTGCTTTGGGATTACTTGTCTCATGTACTGAGAAGGATTCCTTTTATTTAATGGAGGATTATTCATCGGTCAAAAAGACCGACATACATATCCATATTACGGCAGTCAGGCCCACTTTTGTAGAAAAAGCGAAAACGGATAACTTTCATTTAGTAAATGTGGCACTTGAGATCAATAAAGGCTGGGGGGATGTTTACTTTAAGTACAATCATGGCAAGAACCAACAAGAACAAAATCCGGAAACAGTTGATCTGGTTACTGCTTTTGCGGTGTCAGACTGGGATGATCCGGCTTGGGAGGATCGAGTGATTGGATGGCTTGACAGTTGTTTTAATGAAGGAGCAGTGGGAGTGAAGGTCTGGAAAAACATAGGCATGGTTTCAAGGGATTCATCAGGTAATCTAATTACCATAGATGATAAGAAATTCGATCCTATATTTGAACACATTCAACAAAGTGGAAAAACATTGCTGGGACATTTGGGCGAACCAAAAAATTGCTGGCTTCCTTTGGAAGAAATGACTACCAATAATGACAGAACCTATTTTGAGAAACACCCGGAATACCATATGTACAAACAACCTGGTATGCCCTCCCATGAGGAAATTATTGCCAGTAGGGACAGGATGCTCGAAAAACATCCCAACTTAAGGTTTGTTGGGGCACATATGGGAAGCCTTGAGTACAGTGTAGATTCTTTGGCGGCAAGGTTTGAAAAATTTCCCAACATGGCCATTGGCCTTGCGGCTAGAATGGGGCAGGTTTTCTTTCAAACAGTTGAAAATAGAGAGAAAGTAAGGGACTTCTTTATTAAATACCAGGACAGAATCATGTACGGAACAGACTTGGCAGACAATGGCCAAATGACTGAAGCTTCGCTGGTAAACAGGATGGATAATACCTGGAAAAGAGATTGGGAATATTTTGTCACTGACCACATGATGGAAAGCGACTTAATTAATTCACCATTTCAAGGCATTCAATTGCCAAAAGAAGTTGTAGACAAAGTTTATTATAAAAATGCAAACAGATGGTTTGCCTTAAAACCATAATTATTTATAACCCAATGCCGATGGTGTAAGACTGGAAATTATAATAGAACAGTTGATTCGTCATCGATTAACCTTGATCACCTTATTATTAAAATGGAATTATTATACAATTTACTCAATGAAATAACCGGATTTTTAGGAATTGACCGCTTGATGGAAATCTTAAGTTCCGGGGACTATGCAGCTTTTAAAACCTACGACGGTATCACTTCATTGATTTTCCCAATTATTCCTTTACTTGTCTTGATGGAATTGGGTTTAAGTTTGATTTATAAAAAACCACATACCAAGGTTTATAAAGTCAATTTCCTGATTTATGTTTTCAATAGGGTTGTCGGTAGGTTTATCGCCATTGCCATGGTGGTTTTACTTATTGGGTGGTTGGAACCCTATGCTCTTTTTAATGCCCAATTGACTTGGTACTGGTTTATCTATGGATATATTGTCTGGGAGTTTGCGCATTACCTTTACCATTACTGGGGCCATAAGGTACGTCTATTTTGGTGCCTGCATTCTACGCATCACGCACCGGAAAACATGAATCTTTCTGTTACTTATGCGCATTTTTTCTTGGAAGCACCTTATGCAGATACCATTCGTACCACGGTTTGTATTTTGCTCGGAGTTCCTCCGGAAATGTTATTTGTAATTATGTTTATTGATGGGACCTATGGTGCTTTTATCCATGTGGGTGAAAACTTAATGAAAGATGGACGAATGGGATTTCTCAACAGGTTTATCCTTACTCCTTCCCACCACAGGGTGCATCACGCCAAAAACCCGCTGTACATGGATACCAATTTTTGCAATTTTTTACTAATCTGGGACAAGGTCTTCGGTACTTTACAGAACGAGGATGACAAAGTCAAAATAGAATATGGTATCACGCGAGAAATGGATTCCGGTAACTTTATGGACGTTTATTTTGGTGAATTTGTAGCTCTTTACAAGGATGTTATCAATGCTCCCGGCTGGAAAAACAAGTTATTGTACATGGTCAAACCTCCGGGATGGCATCATTCCGGGGAATACCAATTGGCTACCAAGTTGAGGGCTGATTATTTGCAATCGCAGGTGGCTGAAAAAAAGATGACCAACAGCGTCCACAAAATTAAAAACAAGCATTCTGCCTGATAAGTTATACCTTGCACTAAACTAGCATAGCATTCTTTTTAGATGGGATAATATCCTTAAAAACCCAAAAAGGAATGATACGTTTTACTTATGAAATCCTATAGGGTCATATATTTACCCTGATTTTTAAACATTCTACAGATTGCTTTATGCAATGATTAATAAAGAAATTTTAATTTAACCAATACTATTTTGAAAGCAACAGTTTATAAAGGGAATGGCACTTTTTCTGTAATCGATAAAAATTTGGAAACCCTCAAAGCGGATGAAGTACGCATCAAGGTAGCTTACACCGGTGTTTGTGGGACAGATGTCCACATTTATCATGGCATGATGGACAAGCGTGTAGCTATCCCCCAAACCATTGGACATGAGATGTCAGGAACCATAGATGCTGTAGGGGAGCATGTCAGTGACTACTCCGTAGGAGAAAAAGTGGTGGTGCGGCCATTGGATGACAGGTTAGTAAAACCATCTGATAAGGGGTATAACCATATTTGTGCAGAACTTAAGTTTATAGGCATTGACAGTCCGGGATCCATGCAGCAATATTGGAATGTTCCGGCTTTTGTATTGCATAAGCTGAAACCTGAAACTGACTTGAAATTGGCAGCTCTAATTGAACCTTTATCAGTGGCTGTTCACGATGTGAAAATGAGTGGTTTGGTATCTGGAGAAACTGCTGTAGTGTTAGGTGGTGGACCAATAGGTTTATTGGTGGCTTTGGTCGCTAAGAATACCGGTGCAAATGTGATTATCTCTGAGGTAAATGAGACCAGAATAAAAAAAGCGGTTGAATTTGGACTGCAGGCAGTGGATCCAAC
>NZ_CAXBOC010000067.1:0-15119 GCF_963976465.1 uncultured Cyclobacterium sp.
GATGTTTATGATAGGCATTTTTTTAATACTGGTTTTAATATTAATTGAGATAAAAGATAAATTATGAAAGCAGCAGTTTTAAAAAGAAAGGTGTTGAATTTTTTGTTTTTAAGCACTTTTGTCATTTTTATGGTTGGATTTTTTAAATATGTGGGTGTTGGCCATCCGGTGTTGTATGCACTGCTTGGTATTTCGCTACTTTTTAAGCTAATAAAAATCTTTTTTGAATGGTATCATTTTTCAACCCTCAAAACCAAGGGAAAGCCTGAGAAATATGCTGGTAAAAAGACTTATACTGTTGATATGTTAACAACTGCATGTCCTGGTGAGCCTTTTGAGATGATTGAAGCAACGCTTAAGGGCATGGTGTCGGTAAGGTACCCACATACCAATTACCTTTGTGATGAGGGTAATGACCCTAAGCTTAAGGCACTTTGCAATAAATTGGGCGTAATCCATATTACCAGAGAAACTCATGAAAATGCAAAAGCCGGAAATATTAACAATGCTTTAAAGTCTGCCAAGGGTGAGTTATGTGTAATTCTTGACCCAGACCATGTTCCTTTTCCTGACTTTTTGGATTATGTGGTTGGTGCGTTTGATGATCCTAAGGTGGGCTATGCTCAGGTTGTACAGGCCTATAAAAATCAAGCTGATTCACTGGTCGCTCAAGGAGCTGCAGAGCAAACCTACCTATTCTATGGGCCATATATGGAGGCTATGAGTGAATATGGAACAGCACAGGCTATAGGTGCCAATTGTACCTTCAGAAGAGTGGCTCTGGACTCAATTGGAGGGCATGCGGCAGGATTAACTGAGGATATGCATACTTCAATGCTTTTACATGCCAAAGGTTGGACATCTGTTTATGTGCCTAAGGTTTTGTCTTTGGGTTTAGTTCCGAATAGTCTCGGTGCATTTTATCAGCAACAACTTAAATGGAGTAGAGGCACTTTTGATCTTTTATTTAATGTGGTCCCAGGTTTATTCTCAAAATTTACTTTAAGACAAAAAATTCATTATTCTCTGGTTCCCTTGTATTTTCTTTCGGGCTTGATAGGCCTGGTGGATGTAGGAGTACCTATTTATTCATTGATTTCTGGTGATTACCCATGGGAATTAAATCCGGTTGTGTTTTTTGCTATTTTTACACCTTTTTTAATAGTTGGCCTTTACCAGCGCTATGATGCCCAGAAATGGTTGCATGACGCTGAAGAAAAGGGAATTCATTTGATGGGTGGCTTCCTTCGGCTCGGAACCTGGTGGATTTACCTCACTGGATTTATTTATACCTTAATCAATGTTAAAGTACCTTATATTCCTACCCCAAAAGAACACTCATCAAAGGGAGATTTTGTTTTGGGTTTACCTAATCTGGTTATCGCATTACTTTCCTTTTCTGCCGCATTTTATGGGCTGAATAGGGATTGGCAGCCCTACAGTTTTCTCATGGCTGGATTTGCCCTTGTCAATGGCTTTTCTTTTTCTTTTGCCTTTTTTATGGGGCAATCTGACATAGTGAGAAAATCAAGATACCTTTGGTATGATTTTAAAAATATATTTGTCCTTAGAAAAGCAGAGCTTACTTATGTTAAGCTGAGTACCTTTTCTTTCCCGGTAGCTATAGTTTTGCCTGCCTTTTTTAGCCTTTTTCTGTTGTTAAATGCAGCCAACTTTAAATTGGATCTTTTTGATAAAGTAATTACCTCTGAATTAGACAAAGAAAGAGGAGGGTTTTACCTCGGTATATTTCTCCCTTCATTTGATGATAACTCGGATACAGCACTAATCCATTCAGTTGAACAAAAAACCGGTGCTAAAATGGCCATTGTCTCAACTTACCTATCTTGGTCAGATGAGTCCTTGCCTGTGGATCAATGGGATGCGATAATTCAGGAGGGCCATATTCCCATGATTACTTGGGAACCCTGGACCAATCTATTTGAAAATCAAGAGGAAGTTCCTGAATTAAAAGAAAATAAAAAGGTGTTTAAACACATTACGGAGGGGGAGTTTGATGATTATATCCATTCCATGGCATATGCACTTAAGGCGCTTGATGCTCCGGTTTTTCTTCGGTTTGCCCATGAAATGGATAACCCTATGTACCCCTGGTCAGCAACTGGCGAAAATACCCCGGAAGAATTTAAGGAAGCCTGGGAATATATCCATTATAAATTTGAATCCATTGGTGTTCAGAATGTTACCTGGGTATTTAATCCCTGGTCGCCAGATGCTGTCTCAAGTTATTTTCCTTATGGCAAAGATAGTAGCATTACTGAACTTGTGGATTGGATAGGTTTGACAGCTTTGAATTATGATTCAGCAGCTATCCATCATAAAAGTCTTACTTTTAAAGAGATTTACCTTCCTTTCAGAAAGGAAATAAAGCAACATCAATTGGAACTTCCTGTAATGCTGGCAGAATTTGGCGCCACAAACTATAGTAACAATGCAGCAGGTTGGGTAAATGAATCACTTCCGCAGATTCGGGAAGATTACGCCGAGATTAATGCATTGGTGATGTTTTATAGTGACAGGGACAAGAATTGGATTACTCATTGGAGACCTGATGCAAAAGCTTCAAATATAGACTGGACTTTTGATCTCGAAAGCGTGGCATCCGAACTCCAAAATTTTGATCCTATTGATTTATCTGGTGGATTTTCATCAAAAGTTCAACTTGCTTCTGAGAAAAGAGTAGGGATTGGTAAGGATAAAGGAGGTTTTGTCATGAATATCTCGGGAGAACCTTTTTATATGAAAGGAATTTGTTACAATAACGGTCATGACTGGGAGGAAGGGTTTAAACCTCTTTCAAGAAAACAGGTTCAAGAAGATTTTAACAAAATTAAGGCCTCGGGAGCAAATACCATAAGAAGGTATGAGCCCAGTATTTATGATAGGAATATATTCAAGGAAGCAAATGCCCATGAATTAAAAATTATGTATGGTTTTTGGTTTGATCCAAAAACTGATTATTTCAGTGACCACAGTACTTTAGCGGATTACAAGGAAAAGGTATTAAAAAATGTCAGGAAAAATAAGGGTCAGAAAAATATTATAGCCTGGAATATTGGCAATGAGACATGGGGCCTACTTAAGAAATATTATGGAGAGCCGTATTTGACCATCGTCCGAAGAAAGTATATCTCCTTCTTGGAAAATCTGGCAGTTGAAATTCATGAAATAGATCCAAATCGCCCTGTTTTTTCTTCAGAAGAGCATGATAATGTTAGATTGTTGGCTGCTATTCACGACTTTAAACATTATGCGCCTTCTATAGATGCCATAGGAGTGAACTCTTATTATGAAGACAATATCAGCCAATTGGGTGAAATATTTCAAAAATATTATCCGGAAAGCCCTTATGTAGTGACTGAGTTTGGCCCAAAAGGTTATTGGAATAAAGAATTGGGAGATTTTAGAAACGATACCCTGCTCATAGAACTTTCATCGAAAGTTAAAGGACAATCTTATCAATACCAATGGGAGACCCATATCGAGGGCAATAAAGGTAAAAATCTCGGTGGTTTTGCCTTTAGCTGGCAGGACAGGTTTGAAGGAACAGCAACCTGGTTTGGAATTACAGATTTTAATGGAAACTTAAAGCCTTCCTACCACTTTTTAAGCAGTGCCTGGAAAAAGGAAGGTATTCCTGAAAATGCTTTTCCTGATTTATATATCGTTGGACAATGGCAAAATTTAAAAGCTGGAGAAAAAATATGGTTAAGTGCAGCTACTTTAAATGATTATCCTGGGAAATTGAGGTATGAATGGAAAGTCTATGAAGATGAAACATGGAAAAACTACGATCCTGTGCTCGATGAGAAAGAAGCTTTCCAGTACGTAGAAATTGAAATGCCAAAAAATAAATCCAGAGTTTACCTGTATGCCTATGATGAACATGGAAATGTCATTACCGCTTCAAGACCATTGGTAGCCGTAAATTATTGACTTCGTAAAGGGCATTGGGTAATCCCATTGCCCTTTTTTTCAATAGGCATTCTGTAATTTTTTTAAGTTCTTGCACCTAGGTCAGATGATACAATAGGGGTCGAAATGGATACTTATATGACCAAATACCAGATCGATTGAATCTTTAGTTGTATTAGTTCAAATCTTATTATTTGGTCAGCCTGAAAACAAGAAGAAACTTGAGGGTTTTTACTTGAAATATACGGTTAATTGAAGGTGTATTACTTGTTTTTATTTGAATAAAATAAGGCAAACCCTATCCATAGCCATTCAATTTTACTGACTATCCCGTAAACCTTGCATTAATATAATATTGAAGCCTAAAAAGTAAAAGAATTCACTTTTTTACCTAAATCTGTTTATTTTAGGTAAATAATGCTTTATCCTTTAACATTATAAATCGCACGAAACCGCAAACATCCAAAAACATGATTATAAAGAACCTTGCCGATTGGGATTTGAAGTCAAAGCCTGAAACTTACCTGTACTTACTCCTCACCTTAGTTCTTGTCATTGCAGGGCTAGGGAACCTTACCGCTCAGGACCAAAACTCAGAAAAAATTTTTAAAGCAGGAGCAGCACTAAGTGTAATTACACCTAAAATCGGCACTTCGATTAATGGAAATTTTCAAGAAGGTTTTGCCCAGCATATTCATGACGATACCCATGCCAGGGGGTTGGTTTTGGATGATGGAGAAACGAAAATAGCGATGGTTACCTTGGACCTTTGTATGGTTTATAGAGAAACCGTGGACAATGCCAAAAAAAGAGCCGAACAATACACCGGCATTCCAGTTGAAAACATGATGATTTCGGCCATTCATACCCATTCCGGAGGTACTGCTTGTGCGGTGTTTGGCAGTACACCCGATCCGGACTATTTGGCCTTTTTGGAAGAACGGGCTGCAGATGCTATCATTAGGGCCAATAATAACCTGGAACCGGCCAAAATTGGTTGGGGTGTAGGAAGCGAACCGACTGAGGTGTTTAACCGACGATGGAAATTAAAAGAAGGCAAAACTTTTACCAATCCTTTTGGGGGAAAAGATAAAGTAAGAATGAATCCTGGTTTTGAAAATCCGGATCTTTCAGGGCCTGCAGGTCCAATTGATCCTGAAGTGCCTATTATTGCTGTTCAATCATTAAGTGGTGAGCCCATTGCCCTACTTGCTAACTATTCCTTGCACTATGTTGGTGGCACAAAAAGTGGAGATATTTCTGCTGATTATTTTGGGATGTTTGCCAATCGAATTGGAGAAATGATAGGTGCAGATCGCCAAAACCCTGAATTTGTTGGGATTATGACCAATGGAACCAGTGGAGACATCAATAATATAAACTTTGGGGGCCCAGTACCGAAGCCCATGAAAAAATATGAGAAAATGGCAATCGTTGCAAATAAAGTAGCGGCAGAGGCTTTCAAAGTATACCAAAGCATAACATTTCATGATTGGGTACCATTGGCCAGTGCACAAACAGAGGTCATACTAGGTGTAAGAAAACCGGATGAAGCTGAACTGGAAAGGGCGAAAAAAATCGTAGCTGAAGCAGAAGGCCCCCTTCTTCTTAAAAGAGATGAGCTTTATGCAAGAGAAACTATTTTTCTAAATGACTTTCCGGATCAAAAGCAACTGATTCTTCAAGCACTTCAAATTGGAGATTTGGCGATAACTGCTGTTCCATGCGAGGTTTTTGTGGAAATAGGTTTGGAAATAAAAGCCAAAAGTCCATTTAAACAAACCTTTAGTGTTTCCCTGGCCAATGGATACAATGGTTATTTGCCTACCCCTCAACACCATGAATGGGGAGGATATGAGACCTGGAGGGCCCGGTCCAGTTATTTGGAGGTAAATGCTTCAAATGTAATAACATCGAATTTATTGGGTCTATTAGACAAGTTAAAATCCTCTTCGGTTACTTCCAGGTAACCACCTGAAGTTTTTTATGAAGATTGGTATACAAAATAAACCATCAATTTCTAAAAATGGCGAAGGAAAATAAACTCAGCAGAAGGGAGGCGATAAAATTAAGTGCCGGCAGTGGACTTGCTTTGGCTTTAGGTACAACACCCGCTTTTTCCAAGCCTTCTAATAAAAAGAAAAACCTTATACTGGAAGAAAATAAAAAGGAAGGCACCACTTCCTGGCAGTTGACCAGAGTAAGGCCCGACGAAAAACAATACCGTTCTGCACTTATTGAAGGGTATTGCTCCAGACAAAGTATAATGGCGGGAGAAAGTTTGGACATCATGGTGTCAGTTGATCCGGAAGAGGATTTCCAGATTGACTTTTACCGTACCGGCTATTACAATGGTACCGGAGGCAGATGGGTGAAAAAGACAGGCCCTCTTAAAGGTAAGCGACAGGTTACTCCCGAACCCGGTGAAATGAATATTCATGAATGTAAATGGGAGGTTTCCACTACTTTAACGATTCCAGAGGATTGGCTGAGTGGGGTGTATTTGGGAAAGTTACGCACTTTACCTAAAAGTCCTCGTGAACCTTATTGGGAGAGTTATATTATCTTTATTGTAAAGGATGAGCGAGAGACAGACCTATTGTTTCAATGCTCAGACAATACCTGGCAAGCTTATAACAAATGGCCGAATAATTATTCCATTTATACCCACCCGAAAGGCACACAAGGGCCATGGGCAAAAGTTAGTTTTGACCGACCCTATGCTCGACAAGGGCAATATGAAGCCATAGTAAATGACCCCTTGTCTTTTGGATCCGGAGAATTTATTTCCTTTGAAATGCCATTTTCCTATTTTTTGGAACAGCATGGTTATGATGTGAGTTATTGTTCCAATGTTGATTTATTGACACCTGACAGAGGATTAAAAGCCAAGGCATTTTTAAGCATTGGCCATGATGAATACTGGGACATCCGGCAATTTAGAAGCGTGGAAAAACTTAAAGAACAAGGGGTGAATCTCTTGTTTTTTTCCGGAAACTCGATTTGTTGGGTGACTCCTTACACGGCAAGCGAAGCAGGTCAGCCTAATCGTAGGATATTTAGAGGAGGACCTTATGGTGCCAATAATGATTATGCAGTTTTGAGAGAAAAATTACATGGCCCCTTTCCTGAAAGAGGACCTGATGAAGGAATGTTGATGGGCGTAAGAAATACAGAACCTATCAATGGTGGAGGAGACTGGACTGTAAAAAAGCCGGAACATTGGATCTTCAAAGGTACTGGAATGAAAAAAGGAGACAGCATACCCGGACTTGTTGGTTGGGAGTACCAGGGGGATGCGGCTGATATTGAGGGACTAGAGATAGTTGCTGAAGGAACTGCCTGGCAAGGAGGTGATAACCCTTGTCCATTCCAGTCGGTCATTTATCCGGGGTCAAAAGGTAATTTTATTTTCAGTGCAGCAACCATCTTCTGGGCCATGGGATTGAGTAGCCCTCCCGGACATACCTTGCCCTGGTCTCATTACAGCAGGCCCCACGGACCAGATCCAAGGGTGCAAAAAATCACCCATAATCTCTTAGAAAAAGCCATAATCCCTCAATCATGACAGCAAAGCTGGGCGATAAAAATTATATTCGGATTAATCCTTTGGTAAGGTTTGGCATATTTGCCGGAATAATTCTTTTAGGATTAACACGTGCACCAGAAGTAATTGCCCGCCAATCGGCTTTGAAAGCAGGGATGGTGCAAATTGAAATCACACCAGATGAAGAGGGGTATCCCCATTACCGCGGGCCAAGTACAGGTACTCACGACCCCTTATTTGCGAAAGCAGTCGTTTTTCAGCAAGGCAATGAAAAGGTAGCGCTAGTAGTAGGGGATTTGTTGTGGGTTGAAAGGGACTTATCAGTAAATGCCAGAGTAAGAATAGAAGAACAAACAGGAATACCCTTCCAAAATATCATTATTGCAGGGACGCATTCCCATACCTCTCCGGCATACCATCCCAATATTAGGGAATTAACCGGAACATTGAGGCCGCCATTCGATCAGAAAGAAAACACTGGCGAAGATGACAGTTATCCGCAACAACTTGAAGATGGCATTGCAAAGGCTGTTGTAAAAGCCTTTGAGGAAAAAGAAGAGGTGGTCTTAGAAGTCCTTAGTGAAGAAGTGGATGATTTGGCCTTCAATAGGCGTTTTATCATGAAAGATGGAAAGGTAATTACCAATGCAGGAATAGGTAATCCATTGATTAGGGAAGCAGAAGGTCCTACAGATAAGGAATTGGCGGTGCTGATGCTTAAAAGGAAGAAGAGTAAATACCCCATTGGAAGTGTGTCAAATTTTTCTTTGCATGCCGATACCTTTGGTGGAACCGCATTTAGTGCAGATTACCCGGGCTTTTTAGCCGGTAATTTGCAAGGGCATTTTCACAAAGATTTTGTTTCGCTTTTTGCCGCAGGTGCCTGTGGCAATATCAACCATATAGATGTCACGGGAACTAGAGAAACGATAAAAACCTCCTCAGAAATTGGTGAAATCCTTTCATCAACCATTGTACAAAGTGCGAACAACTTTGAAAAAGTTAATGGAACTGACCTAAAGGCCTTGTCCAGGGTAATTTATGCTCCCATACAAAACTACTCCATGGAGGAACTGGAATGGGCCATTCAAGATACAGGTACCTCGCCTTTGTATGTGGAAAAAGCATTTTTAGAAAGAAGAAGAAAACTAAAAATCAGGTCGCTTGAAAGAATGAGACGAACAGAAGCCGTGTCACCGACAATTGGAGATCAAGGTTGGAAGATTCCATTGGAAATACAGGTTTTTCAAATGAGTAAGGATATTGCTATCGTAGGGCTTCCCGGAGAGGTATTTGTAGATTTAGGCTTGGCAATCAAGGAGAATTCCCCATATAAACACACAATAGTGGTAGAATTGACCCATAGTCATATTGCTTATGTGCCTACAGAGGAGGCATTTTCCCGAGGAGGGTACGAGACCATTAATTCAAGATTGGCTCCGGGGGGAGGAGAGGTGCTGGCAGATACTGCTATTGCATTGCTGCAGGAAATTCACCAGCATCAATAATACTTATCAGGCTAAAAGACCAAATGAAAGGCGTTTTCTATGCAAAATAAAAGCAAATTAATACCCGACAGGCGAAAGTTTATTGGAAGAATAGCGACAGGGACTTTGGGTTTATTGTCATCACCTGTCTTGTCAATGCATAGAGAAGCATTACTTGAACAGGGGGCTGACAATGGCTTGTCTAAAGCTGTTGGATACCAATGGCAAATTGGCATAGCCAAGGCACTGATAACACCTCAAAATGAGGTCTGGCTTGCAGGTTATGGTAGAAAAAGGGTGGCCTACGGAAAAATCCATGATTTATGGGCTAAGGTAATTGCCTTGAAAGATGCTTCCGGCAAAAGAGTGGTGATGGTAACCACTGATCATATGGGCATGTCTAAGACCGTTTATGAACGGATATTTAATAAAACTGCGGAACAATTTCAATTGGAACGCTCTCAATTTATGTTGACCTTTTCACACAATCATTGTGCCCCCTGCTTAGAGGATGATTTAGTGGATTATTACCCAAGTGATGAACAACAGCAGCAAGCGGTAAAAGAATATACTTTAGGGATGGAAGAGGCGCTAATTGCTGCCATTGATGAAGCACTTCATAACTGGCAGGATTGTGAATTATATGCCGGGGGAGGGAATTGCACCTTTGCCGTGAACAGAAGAGACAATAAGGAATCGGAAGTACCTGGCTTATTGGCCAAAGGAATACCTTTAAAAGGAGTGGTGGATCATGAGGTACCTGTTCTGGCTGCCAAAGGTGCCGGAGGTCACTATTTAGCCCTGCTTTTCGGTTATGCCTGTCATCCGACGACACTAGATTTCAACACTTGGTGTGGAGACTACCCCGGCTTTGCACAGATTGACTTGGAAAGTAAATTTCCGGGCACCGCAGCCATGTTTTTCAATGCCTGTGGAGGAGATCAGAATCCTTTGCCAAGAAGAGAGTTGGCACTGTGTGAAAAATATGGGAAGATGCTTTCCACTTCCGTTGAGGAAGCATTGAATAAACCAATGGAAAAAATTTCTTCTAACCTGAAAACATCCTTCAATTATGTGGACCTGGCTTTTGAGGAACTGGTTACCTTAGAAAAATTAGAGCCAATAGCCAATGGAAGGAGCCCACTTCATGCCCGGTGGGCAAAACGAATGATAGCAAAGATTGAGAATGGAGAAATATTCGATACTAGCTACCCTTATCCAACCCAAGCTTGGCAGATGGGTGATGAACTTTTGTTGATTGGTATTGGAGGTGAGGCAGTGGTAGATTATTCTCTCAGGTTTAAAAAGGAATTTCCTCAGAAAACCTGGGTTTGTGGCTATGCCAATTATATGGCAGCGTATATACCTTCCCGACGTGTTTGGGAAGAGGGTGGATATGAAGGAGGTCCACACTTGGATGAGTATGGTCACCCGGCTTGGAGATGGCGAGGAGATGTAGAAGACAAGATTGCTGCAAGTGTGCATAAAGTGGTAAATGATACCAAAAAAGGGCATTCCTGAAGCTTTCGCAAAAAACCAATCTAAATGCAGTTAATTCAGAAGCATCCAACTCCCCCTTTCTATAAAGGGGGCCAGGGGGATTTTATGAGCATATTCAATTGAAGATAAATCGATTTAGGCTGTTATTTCAGTAACTCTTTCCGGTGGTGGAACGAAGTCCAAACTGCCGGCGGCTGAGCGGAGCCGAAGCCATAGGTTAACGTATCCGTCATACCTACTGCTTCTTTCCCCAGGAACCGGTTACTGTGCAGATAAATTGGTAGTTGCAAAAGGATTGTCTAAAATTGTTAAACCCGGATTTTGAAGAAGATTTTATTAGATATGGGATTTTTGAATTTATTAAAGATTGATTTATGAGAATTTTTTTTTATGATAGGTATCACTTCTTCTCCTTTAGCCGAATTAAAAACATTTGTCGGGTGCCATTTTTGTCAATTCCGGGTACTAAAATGGCATCACTGGTTCGATTCCAACGTGGAGCAGGGTCTATACGAATATCACCACTGTAAAGTCCTTTGTCGATTCCTTCACTTCGGGCAAAGGCACCATCGCCTCTGCGGTATACGGCATAGTAGTTTTTATTGTCTTCACTGTAACCATTGACGAATAGATCACCATTTGGTGAAAGGGATATGTCACCCTCCGGTTTGGGAAACATTTCCGGAGTTCCTAAGCTACCTATGATTTCCTTGCTGTCAACATTGTAAAGAATTTGCTCGTCCGGGCCTTTCCCATCATTGTATTTGATGCCTATTAATACATTGCCCAGATCCCATTCCGGATGACCACCTATATGGGTTTCATGGAGTTGAAGCCCTGTACCATCTGCATGAATGGAGGCCGGTACATTGATTCTTTCTTTACCATTGCCACTCCATCCGGCCCTGATAAAAAAGTAAATCCGATTGGCATCTCGATTCCATAGCGTATGGTTAATAAATAAGCCGCTATGGTCAAGTTTAGGATTGGTTTCTTTTATTTTATTCTCCATTTGACGGTAGGAAACCAACAGTTTCTTATTTCCGGTTTTTACATCCACAAGAAATATCCCATCATTCTCCGGGGCCAATTCGTCTTTGGACCAATCCAAAGCTTCGGGATAGCCGGTCACAAGCCTAAGTCTTGCCAAGCGTCCATAATTCAAGCCGAGCCAAGCTGAGCCATCTGCAGCTACCCCGCCATTTCCGATAGGGTTGTCTTCATAACGGTATTCTTTGATCCGTTTCCTTTGATTGATATCATACAGCACTGTAAATACTTTTCCGGTAGTAAGGTCGCGGTCATTAAAGAAAAACTGAGTCTCGGGTGCTAAAGGGTTCCAATAAAACATGGTACCCTGTTGTGGATTCCATGCGTTGGATTTGTCCAGTCGGATGAGTTTGTTACTGTTTTGAGTGTCGATAAGGAATACAGTAGCCGATTCTTCGGGAAGTGGCATCCGGTCTATGGTTTCAATCTCAAGCCCTAAAATATACCTTCCTGACTCATTCCAGGGGATGGTTTGACATTGGCCTATGTACCCAAAAAAATGATGCTTTTTGCCTCTGGTTAGCTGTTCAATGCTCAAATTAAAAGGATCTGATTGAGCCGGGCTAGGTAAATAAGACGCCAGGTAAAAGGCAATAAAAAAAGAATACAAAAGGCCTTTTTCTGAAAAAAAGGATCCTTCTATATTCTTTAGGATATTGATTAAATAACTCATAAAATGAATGGGGAGTTGTTTTGGGGAAACAGTTTATTGTCTCTTAAATATAAACAAAAAATGTTAACCTTCTAACCTACAAACCTTTCAGAGTTTCGTATTATTTATTACTTGGCATTGGCCAGCATGGTATTGAATATTTCAAGTTGTTCTTTCATGGCGGCAACCCTATCGGCAGGGGATGTGCGTGCCTCCAAAAGAATCCATCCTTTGTAATTCATATCTGTAAATAACTTCATCAATTCTTGATAAGGATAATTTCCCTCATTTAGCTCGCGTATATGAACGGTATCACCTAACCATTTTTTAACAGAGTTGAAGTTGGCTTCTAATCCCGGGGCCATTAAATCCTGGTCATTGGAATTCCAGCAAACTTTCACACTTTTTTCAGTTACCTGATCAAATATGGCTTTCATATTGGGCAACTGTTGGGTTAATTTCCCATGAACTTCCACCCGAACCAATTGTCCCAGGTCACTGGCTGTTTTTCCTACTTCGTTAAGGGATTGGGCGATTTGCGCAATAGTTTTCTCTTTGGAAACCTCTGCAGGCAATCCGTTGGGTTTCACCTTGATTCCGCTGGCACCAATGTCTTTACACAGTTGAAGGTATTTCTTAGTGCCTTCTATGTTTTCCCGAACCTTTGCTTGATCGGTATAGTGGTAGGCGTAATTTGATCCATAGCCTAGACATTTTACAGGGCTGTCTTTAAAGCGCTTTTTTACTTCTTTTCTCTCTTGAGCAGAAAGGCTTGTTTCTACACCATGTGCATGTTCAGTACGTAATTCCACACCCAGCAAGCCTGCTTCTTCACAATTGGCCAGTAGGGTAGGGAGGTCCCAGTCTTTCCCCCATTGATAGGTTACCAGACCAAGATTCATTTTGGGTCTTTTGGCGAATACTGCAGCTGGTTCTAAAAAGGAAAGTCCTACACCTGCAGCAAGGCTTTTTTGAATAAAGCTACGCCTTGATTGGTTATTGTCCATTTTGATTATTTTTCGGGTTGAACTCGAATTTTAGCTTAGGGTAAGACACTAACACCAAAGACTAAAATTAAGGTTATTGAAGGTAGGTAAATTTCCTCTCCCCATAAAGATTGTGAAGGGGAGAGGTACCTGTTAGTATTTATTTAGGCAAATTTATTTTTTAGCGTACTCGTCCGCTAAAGCATTGATTTCACTTTCGCTAAGGTGTCCTGAAGTAACTACCAAACGGTATTTGAAAGTGGCTTTTTCTCCTTTTTTCAGAGAGTAGTTCAATTCATCTTTGCCACCTGAAAGGGCTTTTTGACCGAGGGTATTGGCTGAAAACAAACCATAGTCTCTGGCATGCCAGTAAGTAGGATAACCCGGATTTTTAGGATGGTCGATGATGATAAGTGAAACATCTTCGCCTTTAACTTCACTGGATAGTTCCATCCACCTTGCTCGGGTTCCCCAAACGTCTCCTCCGGTAATACCTTCAGCACTTTTATAGTCTCCTTTCACATAGGTATTGTCCATTTTGTCTACCTTGGTGGCAACTCCATGTGAATCCATTAGGGTAGTAGGTTTTTCTGAAGGCAATTCAAGCTCTCTGGCCACTCTAATGGCAAACATACCTTCTTTATTATCCGTGAATTTCACCTCGTCTACCAGTGCTTTTAGCGTGGTGGTGCGGTCAATGATTCGGATATCCTGACCTGCTGTGAAGGTAAAAGTGGTTTTTTCTTCCAGCAAAGAAGTGTTGTCCGGTGCGTTCCATAATGAATTGGTGACAAGAGTTGCTTTTCCATTTCCACCTTTTGCTTTTTTGATGGACTGATGGGCTATAGCACCATAGCCATCTTTTTTCGAAGCAGGAATTGCTTCTGAATTGTTCCAGAAATCAAGTCCGTTTACATCTCCATAATTTAACCAGATACCTACGTGGTGAGGGTGATCGGTTCTGTCCCCTTCTTTATTGATCATCGGGTAACTTCTAGTCAGCATGTTTCCGTCCGGAGAAATTACCGGCCAAAGAACGGGTTTCATCACATTATCAGGGTAGATATATGAGGTGAAAAGCTCCCCGTCCACCATTACATCTACTTTCTTTTCTGATTCATTTACTTCGATTTCAATGGGTTCTTTGTCTTGTTGACCGAAGCTAAGAAAATTGCTGCTCATCGCCATTATTATTACTAATGCTATGTATTTCATTTGAAAACTTTGTTTATATCTGAAATATTATTTTTATTCCCTTTACAAGAAAAACCTGTCAGGATAATTTTTCCTGGCAGGTTTTTCAAAAATTAGGTAATCAATCTATTGATGATTGATTGCTTAACCCGGATTATGTAATAGAAGGTCTATTGCATATTTCGGGTTTAAACCTTATCCGGAACTTCAAAACCTGGCCTGTAATTCCTTCTGAGCATTGCATCTGCTTCCGCATCATTGACAAAAGTCTCAGATTTTGGATTGAATGTTAATACACGGTCCAATTGATAAGCTATATTTCCTAAGTGAGCCAATCCTGAAGACAGGTGGGCTGTTTCTACCGGCCCATTAAGAATGGAAGCATCATGCTTACGAACTGCCTCGATAAAGTTGGCAAAGTGGCCATCTGTTCCTCCGGCACCACGATCCATTCCTGACGCCGCCTGGCCACCATCACTACCTGATTTACCTGGAGTTCTATCTTTTCCAAGGAATGTTTGGTATTTGTCATATCCATCAACGACCAAATATCCTTTATCCCCATAGAAAATATTACCTACAGTCGCCCCATCTTCAGCATTGGTGCACCATGGTCTTACTTCAAACTGAATGATTTTGTTTTCATCAGGGTATTTGTACACAGATGTCAACACCTCAGGTACGGTTTTGGCATCGTCCCATAGAAATTTTCCTCCCATAGAAGTGATTTTAGTAGGTAGCCCTACATCCAGTCCCCACATGCAAAG
>NZ_CAXBOC010000068.1:0-15051 GCF_963976465.1 uncultured Cyclobacterium sp.
TCAAACTTCGCTCCCATATTATTTCCTGACCAGGCATCCTTAGGCATTCCCGGTCGAATGTTGACAGCATGATTAAATATATCTGATGCAGGAACATCTACATGCCATTTACCTGTCATGTAAGTTTCATAGCCGGAGTTTTCTAGCAACTTGGGCAAAGTCAAATCTGTTTTATCTCCTTTCTTCCACTCCTCTTTAATATTAAATGCATTCCACACGCTCCTACCGGAAATCATCATGCTCCTGGAGGCTGTACATACGGCACCGGACCAACTGCCCATATTATAGGCTTTTGTAAATGATGTGCCCTCCGACATTAATTTATCGAGGTTTGGCGTGTATATTTCATTTTGTTCCAACTGGTCTAAGACTTCAAAAGTCATGTCATCAGCAAAAACAAATAGTATGTTTGGTTTCTTTTCTTGGCTTTCCTGTTGTACCTCGTTTGTTCCACAGCTGAGAAGAAATATGCTCAATAAAAAAAGACTGGGTTTAACTATTTTCATCAATAAATCGATTTAGTAAATGCCTGTTAAAAGGCAAAGAGGAAATAAATTAATGGTTATTTGCTATATTATTCTTGATTAAAATCACTCAACATTTGCTCTACCAATTCAATAAAAAACACAAATTAAAATAATGGTCCTTGTCATTCGTGCTATCAATTTGAAAGCAAATCATTTCTCAAAAGTTAAAAGATCTAGATTTGGAGGCCTCTTTTGTTGGGAAATCATTTGGAATAGGAATGGTAACTTTCCCCGTAGCAGCCCATTCCACGCCCCTTGTAAATGAGGTAATAAACCCTACTCCTTCAAGAGAACCTTGGTCATGACCAAGGGTGGTATGGAACACTTTTCCTTTCCCATAATTTATCACCATAAAGACCGGTTCATATCGGCCATCTCTATTTTTATTGGTGAGGTCTTCGCCTGTTGCCAGAATTGTCATGTTCTTGGCAGGGCCTCTAAGTCGTGCATAGCATTCGTCTTTAGCTGAAATCCAACTTTTAGGCATACCTGCGGTAATTGGATGGCTTTCATCCGTCAAATGTATGGTGAAGTTGTTTTTGGCTCCATGTGCTCCGGCAGGCCCCGGAGTATTGTCCCTGACCAATTTCCCATCGGAATCATAATATACATAAGGCCCACCTTTTTCATTTCGGTCTCCCCAGCCCCCTATGCCTATCATTTCATTGTATGCCTCCCATTCCGGAAATGAATTGTCTGCCGCGTGCACACTCACAAAACCTCCACCTAAATGGACAAACTGCTCAAATTTCTTCATGGTTTCAGCAGGCCATGGAGCCGCATTCCAACCAAAATTGGAAACTACCACATCATAAGACATAAAGTCTGGGCTAAATTCAGGATCTGATTTTGGCTCCTTTAAATCTTCCGTTTTACCAGCCTCGGCCTTAGTTAAATAAGAACTGTTTTCAGCACCATTCCAGGTAAATTTGGTTCGCTCAATGGTCACTTCGAATAGACCGGTTTCCTCTAACTGACTTTTCATCATCAAACTTGTTTTAGGCCAAGCTGAATGATTGTTTTGCCCATCCACGATTAATACCTTGATTTTATCGTTTTCTGGGTTGGCATAGGATAATTGAACCAAAAGGCTCAACACTATTAAAAATATAGATTTTAAATACATAATTATGACTTATTTTTTAGATATAAAGCTGTCATTGTCCGTCCAAACCAACTTAAATTGACACAATGATAAAACGTTTATTAAGTAAAATGGAATATACCCTAATCAAATTCCTACTTATCACAAAAACTAGAGACCTAAACTCATCCGAATCATCATTTTTTATAGCGTAGGACTCCAATGTACTAATCTAAAAAAATAAATTATAAATAACCTCCACTTTGGAAAAAAGGCTTGGCATTACCTATAATGAAAAAAGCTATGTTCAATTTCCTTTTTTAATAATTGATGAAAAATTATTAATCAAATACTCGAAAATAAGCATGCCCTGTCATGGCAATTATTCTTGTTTGGATATCTTGGTTAATCTATTGGAAATTAAAGGATAAGCTAATCGATGGGCAAAGCTTGCTTTAATTTTTCCACTTCATTTTGTAATTTCAAAAGCTCTTGAATCTGCTCTTCCTGATAAATGATATAAAGGGTAAGCTCCTCTATTTTCTCCAGTAATTTCGTGTTCATTTCACCTAAGTTGAGCCCATTCTTTTCCACTATAGCAGCTTTCGGTATTCCAGGCAAATGTCCATTTTCATTAATGAATGATTTAAGTTCACCCAAGCTCCTAAGCTTATAGCCCTCTTTAAAAACATAATCCGCCCATCCATCTAAGGAAATATTTACTTCTTCAGCCTGAACTTTTCCTTTAACCAATACTCCGCCCATATTAAATTCCGCTTGCAAATTATTGTTAGAATAACTTCGAATGATCCAACTCAAATTTGCTCCTCCTTTACCATATTGACGCATATAAGCACCACTATTGTTTGAATTGATTTCGGTGTAACTCGACTCCCCTCCCAAAAATTTACCTGAACCATTTATGGTGAGATTATGAGTGATCTCTTTTGTTCCTACACCTACCCCCTTATTTGAGATAGAAAAAATTGGAAGAGTAGACCCTCCAAAAAAGAAATCACTACCGCCCTGATCATACCAAATCTGATTATAAGCCCTCGATCCACCACTCCACCTTCTATACCTGGTCTTGAGCCCAAAATCATTTACTCCTAATGATACACCTCTTTTATCACTATCCTTCCCTTGTACAAATTGAACAAATTCATCTCCCATTATATATAGATCTCCACGCAATACCGTTCGCCCAACTACTTCTAATTTATCCTTAGGATTGAGGGTGCCTAGACCTATATTTCCTTTTGATTGAATTTTATTATCTGTCGATTGACCAATAACACTTTCACAGATCAATAAAAATGCAAAAACCATAGAATATCTCATCCTAGAATAAAATTAGAGTGCTACAAAATATTTTACTATCAATAAAAGCTTAATTAAAACAAACCATATCTTAACTATATAATTACCCCATTAAAAAATTAATATATCATGAATATAAAAAATTAATTAAAAAAAAGCAAGATTACCCCTTGATCAAATCATAAGTCATATATAAATAATAATTATAACAAAGGCTCTATAATCAATCAAACAACACCTACAACCACTTTCCACTCCCTCAGCTCCCAGCTTTCCACAAGTCCATTTTTCACGTAAGGGTCCGCTTTTATAAAATCCTTGGCATCATCTTCGCCTTCAGATCGGAAAATCAAAACAGCTTTATCTGCAGGTCTAGAAAGTGCTCCTCCCATTAATAACACTCCTTTTTTATAAAACTCATCTGCTAGTGCCAAGTGATCTTCTCTAAACTCACCTCTGTTTTCCATATAGCCTTCAGATAACAAATAAGTTAACATATAATATTTCATATCTAATTAAATAATTTATTGAAAGAACATCTTCAAAATAAACTTTATCAACGTAAAACTTTCTTGAATATTAATCTACGCATTAGTTTATATAATAATCGAAGCAGTAATCGTACCTAAATACATACACCAGGTATTTTTGACAGTTCAGGCCGCTTCTCGCTTTAATTCTGATCACAAATCAAATAATTGTCCACAAAATGAAAAACTTAAACATCATGTTTAAGCGAAATAAATCATTATATTTCTTTCTAACCCGTATTTTTTACTAAATTAGAGTAAAGACAACCACATTTTCTACCATTACCTTACTTTAACCCAAACCTTCACGTAATGGAAGAACAGAACTCCACCAAAAGCAATTCTTCTGATAAACCATTAAAAGATTTAATCCCCGATGGACAAGGGAACCATAAGCCTGGAAAGTTTCAGGCTTTTGCTGCAATTTTCAATGGATTAGGGATTGGCGCTTTTTTAGGCTTGCTATTGGGATTATCAGTCTCCCCAGTAGTGAGCGGCGTAATAGGTACCATTTCTTCTTTATTGGCTATTTTGGTGGGATTGAACGAAAAATTCTTGGATCCAATCAAAAGTTTGAGAATAGGATCATTCGGGCTATTTTCCGTAGTGGGCATTTTATTAGGTCTCTATATTCGCGCTAACAATCCCTTTGCACCTAGTCTGGCGGATAAAATGAATGACTATCTTGAAATTGGTTATTCAGATATTGAAGCCAGAAAATTTGTTACCGGATTTATCCAAGCAGACTCCACTATCGCCAAAAGAGAGGCCAATGTACTTTACTCCACTGAGTTTAAAATTGAAGCCTGCGATTTTTTGGTTTATGCCAATTCCGAAACGCCGGCTACTGAACTCTTCAATACTTTCAATACCGCGGGTGGAATATGGGAAAAACTTGTTACCCAACTCAAAAAGGACCTTAATGAAATTCAGAGCATGACAACCCTATTGATTTTAAGAGATAGTTTTTGCGGAGATAATTCAAGTGCCGAAGCCACCATAGTTGCGAGTCAGGAAATTACTCAACTCGATCAAAACAGTACCCTTAATGAAATGAGCCTTGCCTTTGAAAACTCCGGTACGCCTTGGCCTGAGATAATATTCAAGCTAAAAAATCAATTTAGCCAAGCTGAAAGGGAATTGATCCTTCATTCACTGATTAAAATTTTCAACCATGAATAAGATAATTTGGTGCCTCGTCCTGTCATTGCTACTCTCCTATAAAATTTCTGCCAGACAATTTGATCCTGACAATGTAAAAAATGCTTTGGTAAAGGTGGTTGTAGCTGTAAACAATAATTCATCAAATGCCCTTACAGGTTTTGTATGGAAAAGCCCAAACCAGATTGTCACTTCTCTTCATGGAATGAGCCGGACAGGAGACATACGAATCCTGTATCAAGGGCAAGCCTGGAGAAAGGCGAAAATTAAAAAAGTACTTCAAAAAGCCGATTTGGTTCTTTTGGAATTAATTGAAGGACAAGCCCCTCCCCCTTCAACAGTGGTACCCATTAGCCAATTTAATACTTCAAAGGTGAAATTTGGAACTGATGTGTTTGCTATTGGGTACAATGGGGGGGCGACAGGAAGTTCTTCTAGACAAATGAAAAAAGGATTTGTAAACCCTGAAACCCTCAGCCACCTGATACCTAAAAAGGACAAAGAAGCTTTGGCAAAAATCGGATTCCCAGCCCTTGACCTCAATATCCTTTACCTTGAGGGAAGCCTCTTACCCGGGTTTTCTGGGGCCCCGGTATTTGACCAGCAGAGCAAGCTCATAGGTATAGGAGATGGTGGACTTGAAAAAGGCGCCAGCAATGTGAGTTGGATAATTCCCGCCAGCTATTTGACCGAATTAGAGAACTCCTCTAATAATGATTTGCCAAGTGGTTTTGAAAACCTAACCCAGCTTTTTTCTGCTGCAGCCATTATTCAGTCACCTAGCACTAACCCATCATCAATTGAATCGAATAAAATGATTTTGTCCGGATCGGGTTCCGCAACAACAAATATCTCTCCAGTCAAAGCCATTGGTTTTGAATTTCATCCTACAAAGAACAGATCCCTGACCGATATGATTGAGTCTTCTGATGACCCTGAAAACCTACTCATGCTTTCAGATGAATTTGAGCTCGATATGAATATTCAATTGGATTATGACGCCATGCGTTTTGATATTTATGAAGACATCAATACCGGAGTGGTCATTGCTGTACCCGAAGGGATCTCACTTATGTACAACCCTACCGAAGAAGCATTTCAAGCCATTAATCCGGATAATAATGACATGCAGCTTTACTTTTATGGTGTGCAAAATGATTTTTCACAAACCAACTTTGAAGACCTTTTGGTAGCTGTTGGTGAAATAATCAATCAAAACTTTGGGATGCGCTTCGGAGTAAGTGGTTTCACCATTGATACGGACTACTCTCTTTGGAATGAATTTGATGGAGGAAGGAAAATAGCGTGGATATTATCCTTAGGTAACGAATACCTTATGGGGCAAGATGGACTTCAATACGGACTTTATGTATACATGACCCTACTGATGACAGAAGAAAAGACTTTTATGTCAATTGCCACCATACCTATTCCGGCAGAGGTAGTTGCATTTGCGATATCATCCGGTATGGACTGCAATAATCCGGGGATGTTTGCTGAATATTGTGATTACTTCAATAAGGTATTTAAAACCTTTTCGGCAGCTCATTTGCTAAATTTCGCATATTAGGCTAATCTAGCCATCTAAGCAGCACTTTATCTTCCTAATCCCGAACGGGCTTAGAAAATACAGCAAGGCTTTCTTGTCCACCTTTACCAACGGCTTGAACAGCAAAAAAATAATTGTCTTTAGAATAAGGCAAATCGATAGCTGTTTCATTGGTATAAAATTTCTTTTCCCACATTGAGGAACTTGTTTCCCGAAGTAAAACATTGTATCCGGCTACCTGGCCATGTTTTGGTTCTTCCCAAACCAATTGAGTGCTGTTTGTAAGCTCGCTTATGCGTATCCCCACATTTTGAGGTACAGATGGCCCTCCTGCCAGATTGGCCAAAACCGCTAGGTTGGCAGCAGTATTTTTTCGCAGGTATTCAAAGTCAATATGCTCCACTTTGTCCCCATAGGCAATTCCATCCGCTACTCTTAGGTCCTGATGCTGCTGGGTATAATTTTCATTCATCTCGCAAAGCCGTACAGCGGTAAACCCTTCTCTGGAAAATGGAGTGTGGTCTCCTCCCCTTAAAAAACGATCATTTCTGTAAATCAATTTTATTTCCAAATGAGCAATATATCTTTCTGCCACCTCTTTGATATACCTGGCAAGTTGCCTTGACTTGCTGTCATTCTCTGCATTGGTCCGCCGTCTTAAGAGAGCCATTTCTTCTGTTTCATAAAGGGGCACTCCTTCACTAAAGACCCTTAACTTTGTATTGTCCCTGATTCCAGTACCACTTGATTGGCTGTTACCGATCATGTCATTATTGATCATTGCTACCAAATTCCAATTTTCCTCTTTGGCTTTTTTTGCCAAATGACTAGCGCCTATCAAACCTTGTTCTTCTCCGGATACAGCCACAAAAACTATGGTGGCAGGGAAATTTCCTTCTGACATAATCCTAACCAGCTCTATTAAAGCCACCACACCAGAACCATCATCATTCGCACCGGGTGCATCACTCTCTTGATTCATGATATCTGAAACCCTGCTATCAATATGTCCACTCACCACAAAAACCCTGTCATCATCCGGATCACTTCCTTTGAGCGTGGCCATTACATTTCCCATTTTCACTTCCCGGTTTACCCGCTTTCCATCGGGATAAACAGTGAAATAATCGATTTTGGAACTGAGCCTGCCTTTGGATTGACTTTCAAATAACTTGAACTTTGACAAAACATAATTTCTGGCTGCCTCTATCCCTCTATTTTCAGCCTCTTCACTTAAAGAGTGACGGGTACCAAATGCAACCAATCCCTCCAAATAATGAGCCAAGCTATCAGAAGAAACCAGCCCTGTCATTTCTTGAATTTCAGGGTTTCGTGTGATAGTCGTCACCTGAGAAAAACCAGGCAAGACCAAGAGAAAAAGAAATCCCAAAAATATAACCTTCATTTTAATAACGTTTAAATGGATCAGGCCACTAAACCCGATAAAGAATTAATTTTCACTAAGACTCAAAATGAACCTTCTCTGTGAGAAGTCTCACTAGCGAATCGGCTCAAAGATATAGGTCTTTAACTCAATTTTTCCTTAAAAAAATCAATGGTTCTTCCCCAGGCAAGTTTTGCTGCAGCTTCATCATATCGGGGAGTAGAATGGTTGTGAAAACCATGGTTAACCTCCGGATACATATAAGCAGTATACGTTTTATTATTCGCCTTTAATGCTTCCTCATAATCAGGCCACCCTTCATTAACTCGTTTATCCAATTCCGCAAAATGCAACATTAAAGGAGCTTGAATTTTTGCAGTTTCTTCAGCTGAGGGTTGGCCTCCATAAAATGGCACAGCAGCAGACAGATCAGGAACCCTTACTGCCATCATATTGGAAACCCATCCTCCAAAGCAAAATCCTACTACCCCTACTTTACCTGTGCAATTTTCATGGGCTTTCAGGGTTTCAAAACCCGCAATAAAATCCTGTAACATATCTTCTCTGTCCCTTTTTCTCTGCATTGTCCTGCCCTCATCATCCGTCCCGGGGTAACCTCCCATTGGTGACAAGGCATCGGGTGCTAGAGCAATGAAGCCATCCAAGGCAGCTTGTCTTGCGGTATCTTCAATATATGGGTTAAGCCCTCTGTTTTCGTGCACCACCACTATCCCAGGCATTTTACCTTTTACTTCCTTTGGGCGGACCAAAAGAGCTTTCATTTTTCCGGCGCCTTTTGGAGAATCATAGGTGATGGTTTCTTCCACGAGGCGAGGATCCGAAGCAGAAAACCGACTTGTTTTGGCATAATTTGGCATTAAAAACCCCATTATTGCAGACACTGTTAGTCCCCCAACCGCAAATTTGGATAGCTTATTTACAAACTCTCTTCGCTCTATCCTATTGTGTGCATAATCGTCATATAGATCAAAAACTTCTTGGTCAAGGTCTTCCTTTTTTAAGTCTTTCATGGTTTGGTTTTTATAGGTTTAAAATGGAATCATCGTTAAAAGTTGTTTATTATATAAGATACTATAGGTAAGCTGAATTGATGTTGCTGCCCAACAAGCTGCTAGAAACCAACTCTCGATAATGTTATTCAATATAAAAAAATATAATAGATATCTATCTCTTTTCCAAGCATTTCATTCCTTTTATAAGGTGAAAGTGTCCATTCCAGCATTTGAAACCAAGTGAGATTACCTTAAAGACTTGAAAATAAAACATGAAAAAATCCATCGCTTAATTTTCATTTAGCTGTTGCTATGAAAGAGAAACCTATCGATAATTATACCTAACGTTTATTTTTTAATGGGTAATAAAATGCGCAGAGCATTCAATTACCAAAGTTCAATCCCAGCTAGGTTAGGGTTTCCTCAAAAAAAATGGACTAACTGTCCTCGGAAACTAAAGTACAATTCTCAGTATCCAATTCGGTCTCAATAGTAAAATGTTTGAAATGGTATTTTTTCAAAAGGGCTTTAGCTTCATTTTTCACACATACCATAATATCGAAAGAGTCAATTCTCTCCAGTTTCAAATGGGTAGAGAAAACATGATGCTCCCCCTCTAAAGACCAAATATGGGTGTGATGTAGGGATTGTACATGATCTATAGAAAGTAATTCTTTTTCAATTTTTACTAAATCAATTTCTTTGGGTACCCCTTGAAGAAACACATACAAAGTTTCCTTCAACCTCCCTACCACTCCCCATAGAATGTATGCCGTTATAAAAAGAGAAAGAGCAGGATCTAAATAGGGTATATCCTTGAAGTACAAAACAATCGCTACAATCATAACTGCTACCCACCCTAAAACATCTTCAAGTAAATGCCAAGAAACCACTTTCTCATTTAGGGTTTTTCCTCCACTCATTTTCCATGCAGCATAACCATTGACAAGTATACCTAATATGGCAAAATAAAACATTCCTTCAGCATCTGATTGCTCCGGGTTTAGCAAGCGACCAACAGCCTCACTTATCACATACACAGAACCTCCAATCAACACCAGACTATTAATAAGTGCACCCAATAGCGAAAATCGAGAGTAGCCAAATGAAAATTTTGCATCTGATCTTTGCTCGGACTTTTTATCCAAATACCAAGCAGACCCTAAGGCAAGGCTATCTCCCAAGTCATGTACTGCATCTGAAATGATTGCAATACTATTTACATACAAACCACCTACAATTTCCAAAAGGGTAAATCCCAGATTTAAAAAAAATGCGATTTTCAGATTTTTCCCTGATTGATGGTGGTGATGATGGTGCGCTCCCATAATATAGTTTCAGCTAGTCTAAAACAACGATGCAATTGTTGTTAACCCGAAATATGCTATAGGACTTCTATTACATACTCCGGATTAAAATCTCAAAAAGGCATACTTTGAAAGCTATCTGCCTATTTTTACAAAACAATGGTTTACGAGATACTTATTAAAATGAATTGACCTTGAGCAAAATTTCATTTTTCCCCGGGGAAAGCCTTATGGAGCCAAAACTTGTATTTACCTTTTCTCCATTGAGGGAAATGGCATCACCTGTATTGTATTCCAATAGCAATTCCGCTGAAACATTTGGTGGCAAGTCAAAAACATAGCGTTGCAAACGGTTGTTAACTTTTTTGTAGGAAGCATTCACCTTTCCGGTAATAAAAGGAACAGTTATTTCTGTAGCCGTCAAACTACCCAATTGGGGCTTGATTTCCAACAAGCCTGCTCCTGGTGTTTTAGGTACAATCCCCCACATTTTGCGGGCAACAATATTGCCGGGAACAGCTCCCCAGGCATGGTTCCAATCTGCATTGGGCTTGTACTTCATGTCCCATGCTTCCAAGGTGACGGTAGACCCAATGGCAATCATGTTCCACCAACTACGGTCATGGGTAGCAGTCATTAGTTCCAGTGCATAATCTGCTTCTCCTGCATTATACAGCCCATCCATCAGGTACTGAGAACCATAAACACTACAAGCCATCCCTCTGGATTTAATAAAATCCACTACAGAAGCTACCTTTTCTTCCGGCACCATATTAAAAGCCAAAGGCATCATATTGGCATGAAGAGAGGAATGTCCTGCACCTTCACCATCGAGATAAACTCCTTTATCAGGATCCATTAATTTTTCATTAACCGCCTTTTTTACTTTAACTGCCATCAATTCATATTCTCTGGCCTCATCATTCCTATTCAAAAGGCGTGCAAATTCACCCATAATCTCCAAATTACGGAAGAATAAGGCATTGATCACAGTATTAATAGGGGTAAACACAAAACCATCTCGCTCTCCTTCCGGAGTGGCCAGTTTCCAACCGGTATCTTTTTGAGCCGGTGGCCAGTCGACAATGTCCTTCAATTTGACTTTGGGGTCTTTAAACCCCAATTTTTTCATGAACTCGGGACTGGCCTTTTCAGAGCTTATCAACCCATCCTCACGCGCCAATTCCATTAGCGTTTTGTGCTTTAGTTCATCATAATATTTTTCTACAAGCTCTAGATTCCCGGTATACATATAGTCCTCATAAAACATCAAGGCCACATGCAGCTGCCATTCAGTGGGCCAAGTTGGGTTTTCCATGAAATACTCAATGGTCTTTCTCGCAATCGGGTACTCCCAATCGACCGCATAGTGGCTCAGTTGATTGATGTATGCATCTGCCTCATAGGGGATCCTTTCTCTATCACCATCGACATAGATTCCGGCAAAGGAAGTAGCTTTCATTGAATATTTGCAAAGACCCCATACCTGATTCAATATGGTATCTGAGCTTGAAAACTTACTCTCATCTTCATCAAAAAAGCTGAAATAGGCCTGCTGAGCTAACTTTTCAGGTTTTTTTTCTGCTATAATTTCAGCATACCTAAAAGGAAGCAGTACGGGGAAACTATCCGGAAGTGCTACAGCAGCAGGACCAGTATTTCGCTCATCTTTTGGCAAATCCAATGTGTATTTTATTTTACCCGGACTAACCTCAACGGCTACTTCCTCAAATCGAATATTACCTTGGGGGTCAGCATTAAGCCTTCCTTCTTTTAATTGCTCACCTATCCTTACTGTGATTGTTTCATTCTTTGTAGTTTTATATTCAAAGGACATATTGGCAAAGGCAGCTTTACCAAAATCTACAAGCCAGGTTTGCTTTGCTACTTTCTCAATAGAAGTAGGGGGGATTTCTTCCACTTCAAAAATATTCCCTGTAGTGATATAACCCTCTGCTGTACCAATAGTAAAGCTTTGACTTTCTGAATATCGACCGGTTCTGTTGTCTTCATCCCAAATCCTGACCTTCCAGTAATAGGTTTTACCTTCAGTTAACGTAGGCCCCTTGTACTGTATATTGCTCACATTGCCATCCACCACTTTTCCGCTATTCCATACATCTCCAATGTTCTTTTTGCTCTTTTCAGCAGTGCTACTAACCAATAATTGATAGGCAGATTGAAAATTGATTCCTTCCGGGACTTGCCAACCAAATTCAGGACTTTTATCAATAATTTTCTTTTCAGAAGATCGCCTTATCATCTCTACATGGCGATTAACGGGTGCTGCAGTGCTGTTATTGGATAATCCGGAAGCCATGGCATCCAATTTTTTGTCAAATGCAGCAACCTTGGAAGCATATTTGGGATCCTTTGCCAAATTATTTATTTCCATTGGATCCTTAGTCAAGTCATACAACTCTGCTATGGACTGGTCATTGATATAGCGAAAATACTTCCATCCTTTTGTTCTCAATCCTTCACTTGGAGGAATGTTCTCAAAATCCCATAAGTGTTCGACCAATACCGTATCTCTATTTAATGGCGCTCCTTTGATTACAGGAAGTAAACTTTTCCCTTGGTAATCAGAAGGAATTTCTACACCTGCCAAATCCAATATGGTAGAAGGAACATCTACATTTGCAGCCATCTCCTCAGAATCAACTTGTTTCTTTTGCCTAGGATCCATTACAATCAAGGGAACCCGAATGGAATTGTCATACAACAACCATTTCCCTGCCATTTGCCTTTCGCCCAAGAAATAGCCATTGTCTCCCATCAGGATAATGACTGTATTCTTATCCATCCCCTTGTCTTTCAATTGCTGTCTGATCTTTGCGATTTCCAAGTCAATTCCGGAAATCATCCTGTAATAGCCTTTTACACTGTGCTGGTATTTTTCAGGTGTATCGTACCTCCAGGTCCATCTTAGTCGATTAAATCCACTTTTTACAATTTCCGGTTGTGCTTCAAAATACTTGTCGTCAGAAATTTTGGCATCAGGTACGGTCACTCCTTCCAACAAGGGAGCGGTTTCATCCTGCCAAAAATATTGTTTCTCAGCGTTATCATGTGCATGTGGAGCACTGAAAGAGAGTGAAAGACAAAAGGGCTGATCAACATCTGCCTCTTCTATAAAATCCAATGCCTGCTGTCCTGTATAACGAGTCAAATGTACCGTATCGGCTCCAAGGGTTTTGTAAAAATAGCCTCGTCTATCCGGAAAGCTTCCCTTTCTATCATAGGATTCAAAAGAATCAAAAAGACCTTCCAAGTTGCTATAGTTGACACCAAATTTCCCAAAAAAACCAGTCTTATAACCTGCCTCTTTTAGCAATTTAGGGTAAGATGTCTCCATATAGGCTGACTTAATCGGACCTGTTTGAAAAGTATAAGCATGACTACGCTCATAAAGTCCTGTAAAAATCGTAGCCCTACTGGCTGCGCAGATGGGAGTGGTCACCAAAGCATTTTTAAAGTAACTTCCCTCCTCGGCAAGTTTGTCCATCTCCGGAGTATGGATCAAATCATTGCCGGCATAACCAAGGGCATCATATCTTTGGTCATCAGTAAGGATAAAAATAATATTAGGTCGCTGATCTTGCGCTTTACATTGGATGGAATTGAAAACATTTAGGGCTAACAGCAGTAGCACCAATCTTATAGAAATGGAATACATGGGATTATAATTAATGAAATATAAATGTACTATTATTCGATCAATTGACCGTACTGCACTTACCTGCCTGAAAGCAAGTTTACCTATTCCTTGTGCGGGGTATTTGTTCTGAACCCCATCTCATAGGCTATAGTTTGTTTAAGGCACTATATAAGAAGTAAGTCCAATCATCACTAACAATACAATCACTTGCTTTCACACACAGAGTTTTTCCTTTGACATACAGCAGAACTCACAAAAAAAAAGGTCCTCTTAAAAATTATTTTTTTCGGAACAGGGAGTCAACAAACTCTTTGCGGTTAAAAACTTGTAAATCTGTCATTTTCTCACCAACACCTATGTATTTTACCGGGATTTTAAACTGGTCTGAAATCCCTATCACCACACCTCCTTTGGCGGTACCGTCCAGCTTGGTAATGGCCAATGCACTTATTTCAGTGGCTCTGGTGAATTCTTTGGCCTGGATAAAAGCATTTTGTCCTGTAGACCCGTCAAGAACCAATAAGATTTCATGAGGAGCATCAGGGATAAATTTTTGCATTACCCTTTTAATCTTCGTCAATTCATTCATTAGGTTTACCTTGGTATGTAGCCTTCCGGCAGTATCTACGATTACCACATCAGCATTCATGTCCACTGCTTTTTTAACAGTATCGAAGGCAACAGATGCGGGATCTGTATTCATGCCATGTGAAATCACAGGAACATCCACACGTTCACCCCAAAGAATGAGTTGATCAACTGCGGCGGCCCTAAAGGTATCAGCCGCACCCAGAACTACCGACTTTCCAGCCAACTTGAACTGATGAGCCAATTTACCAATTGTGGTAGTTTTACCTACACCATTGACACCCACTACCATAATAACATAGGGCTTTTTATCTGCAGGTAGATCAAAGCTTCCAATATCCAGAGTATTATTCTCTTCCAAGAGGCCTGCGATTTCCTCTCTTAGTAAAACGTCTAGGTCAGCAGTATTTATGTACTTGTCTCTGCTAACTCTTTCTTCAATTCGCTGGATAATCTTAATCGTTGTATCTACACCTACATCCGATGTAATGAGTATTTCTTCCAACTCATCTAAAATTTCATCATCTACCTTAGATTTGCCTACAATGGCCTTTCCAAGTTTAGAAAATAGATTTTCACTTGACTTTTCAAGTCCTTTGTCTAAACTTTCTTTTTTCTCTTTAGAAAAAAAATCAAATATTCCCATAATTTTTTTTATATCTGAGCCGAATATACACAAAAATCCCTTTCGATTGGAATCGAAAGGGATAGTAAAAATCTTAGTAAGCCCTGAAGCCTTATTTTTTAAGCACTTCCTTAACGGTCTGGCTTGGCACCATTTCCTCCTTGAAGGTATAAGCTCCGGTTTTCTCAGATCTAACGGCCTTTATCACTTTGGCATAAGTGACGCCACCTTCTTTTTTCAGTGTTGCTACTACTTTCTTAGCCATAATATTATCGTTTTACCCCTAGGGTGTGTGATTATTT
>NZ_CAXBOC010000069.1:0-14951 GCF_963976465.1 uncultured Cyclobacterium sp.
TGAGGTTTGAAAATACCCATGGCTGGACCATAAGTTTTGAACGCACTATAGGTGCCGAACTATCTGACCTAACCATTTTCAATGAGGAATTTGTAAGGGTCAATGGAGAACAGCATATGGTCTCTAACAAAGATGGGATCAATTTAAGGCAAGGCTGTAAGAATTTTAGAATTGACAATATTTCCGGAATTACCGGAGATGATTTTATAGCACTATCCAATCTCGATACAGCCCCTGAGCTTATTAAAAAAAGTGGCGACATTACCGATAGTATGGTTACTGCCAGTAGGTGGTATGGACCAGAAGATGATATAGAACAGGTAGTAATAACCAATATTTCCTGTGAAAACAGGTATCGGGCCATTGCAATCAGGGCCAGTGATCAGGCCGGAATTCACCATGTTTATATCAATGGAGTGATTTTTAAAGCCAATGAGGGTCGCCATGATGCCATCCTTATTGGAGGCAGGGGATATGGTGAAGAATCCTTGCCGGGTAAAATCAATAATATACATGCCATGAATATTGTAGGGAATGGTCAATCTTTAGTAAGGATTCAGGCACAAGTAGCAGATTGTCATTTTATGAATGGAATGTACTCAGGGGAAAATACTTCTGCTACGCTGTATGAAATCGACTCTTTATCTACCTCCAATGTCACACAAAATACTTGGATCAAAGTGAAATAAGGAGTTTTATCCCTTTAATTCCTAAACTTTAATTTCTATAATTAGAAATAACATCTTAGCTTTAGAATGAAATGGTGGAAAAAGAAGGATTTTGTTTTAACAGATAAGGATAATTCTTTATTCTTAATAGATTATGGTAACGTAAACTCTTTAGGTTTTACCATTTCTTTTTCAATAAAAAGATTATTATCACAAAAAAACATAAAAAATGACCGGAGTTAAAAATTCTAGACCCCTTATAGTATTATTGTGCCTCGCCCTGCTTTTTACAGGTAAGGTTTTTTCCCAGAATGGAGCCAATCCTTCATTATTGGAGATAAACCCTCCGGATGGGCCAACGGATGATATGGTTAAAGCCATTGTAGGTGTTCGCCTCATCGATGGTTTGGGTGGGCCAGCTAAGGAAAATGTGACGGTTTTGGTCAAAGGAAACAGAATTGTTGAAATCGGATCAAAAAATCAGGTGAGCATTCCTGAAGGTGCAGAAGTTACAGAAGGAAAAGGGATGAGCCTATTGCCGGGGTTAATAGACGCTCACTTCCACAGTGCCAATAATAATAAATCCCTAAGCAGGCTTTTAAAATATGGAGTCACCACCATGAGAGATCCGGGGCATCCCATCAGGTTTTATCAGGCGCAGCATTTTGCTACCGGCGAAATGCCTAGGGTGTATGTGACCGGTGCACACCTCGATGGCTACCCTGGAGTGTATGTTCAACAAGCCACTCTGGTAAAAGATGCAGATCATATCCGATCACAAATTGGGGAGTATGTAGAAAATGGAGCTTCCGGAATCAAAATTTATTTTAGACTTCCATTGAAGTATATTGGAACAGTGATTAAAACAGCAGACTTTCACAAGATACCTGTTGTGGCACACTTAGAACTGGTAGATGCCGATGATGCAATTAGGGCCGGTTTAAAAGGAATTGAACATGTTACCTCTTTTGGTACTTCTATTGCTGATCCTAAAGATGCAGAAGAATTCAGGAAATCTGTTCAGGAGGACAGTAATAATAGAAGAGCAGGTAGGTATCAGTTGTGGTCAAAAATAGATTTGTCTTCAGACAGGGTGAAGGAAGTCCTTGCTTTGGCTGCCAAAAATAATGTTGTTTTGTCCCCTACCATTGCCACATTTGAAAAGCAATTTGGAGATGATGGCGTGAAAGAATATGAGGCGAAAGGGTTTAAAAACATGCTTGATTTTGTTGGCATGGCGCATAAGGCAGGAGTGAAAATTGTTACAGGTTCTCACAATAGCGGAAGATATGTAAAACCGGGACTTGCTTATCAAAGAGAAATGGAATTATTTGTGGAAGCAGGGATGAGTCCCATGGAGGTGATCTCTAGCAGTACGATTATCAATGCTGAATATTTCCGTACCCAGGAAAGATTGGGAAGCATTGAGACAGGGAAGTTGGCCGATTTAATTCTGGTAGAAGGAGATCCTTCTAAGGATATTAAGTCTATGTATTCCATTAAACAGGTGATGCTAAATGGCACTTGGGTAAAAAACAGTGGAACTATGGATTAATCTCCGGAAAATAAATTGATTGTATTTCTTTTTATTGCTAAGTCCCTCACTTAATTGTTTTAAGTGGGGGATTTAATTTTTGCTTCTTCTTCTTTTATCCCACCACACATAAATGATAAAACCTACTAAACTCACAGCCCCAAACCAAATTAATCCGGTTTTCATTTCCTCTCTGTTTTCTCCCAAGATAGCGATAGCTGCTGTTAAGGGTAAAATACCTAGCATAGTGGAGCCGATAAATCTCCAATAACCCATACGAAGCATCCCTGCTATGATACTGATGGCATCATTGGAGAGGAAAGGGGATAACCTGGTAACAATGACGGCCCAGAAACCATAATCCTCCAAAAATCCACTGATTTTTTTATTTGTTTTTTCTCCGAGCAATCGGTCAATGACCGGTGTACCGAAATTGACACCTACACCATAACCAATAGTTGAGGCGGTAAAGATGGCTAATAAAATAATTCCTGATCCTAACCATGGCCCGTAGGCCAAAATGGTGACCACCATCAATAAGAAAGAAGGAATGATAAACATAAACATTTGGACCACCATTGCCGCAACAATTATTAATGGACCCCATAACTCAAACTGATTTACCCAATTTGATATTCTTTGTTCATCATTGCTTCCCAATACCTCCCATGCTTCGTTGAAAAACTGATGGACAGATGAATTGAGGAAATACAAGCCGATCAAGCTTCCTAAAAATAAAAATGAAAAGATATAAGGCCATTTAGAAGTTTTCCTTTTTGACATTTACGAATTATTTGAACCAACCATTGAAAAATTTAGTAGTTTGTTCACTAAAATAATGCCGAACTGAAACAGTTAGCATTAAAATTTCAAAACAGGGAATATTTATCACTAAGACCGATAAAAAGGTCAATAATCCACCTCTATATTGAATTTTGATAACAAACCGGGCAATCCGGAAAGGGAGAATTTCGCTTTTTTGATCTTGTTGTTTGCCGGGTCAAGGTTGTAGTTAATGGCTGTTCTAAAATCAGCTTTTTCTAAAATGCTGTTATAAAAGGTGGCATGTAATAGGTCACAATTGTCGAAAATAGCAAAGCTCAGGTCGGCATTAGTGAAATCAACATCCTTTAATGAGCAGTGGTCAAACTTTGTTTTCTTTAAGTTTTTGGCTTGAAAAATGGAATAATCAAGGGAGCAACCGGTGAAGGAGGCCGAAAACAAAAAGTCATCGCATTTGCTGAAATCTATTCCCATTATTTTACAATGTTGAAATGCCACGCTTTTAAAAGCAGCATCTACAATATTGGTCATGGAAAAGTTACAATTGGTAAATTGGCAATCCATAAACTCTATTCTATACAGTTCACTATTAGAGAAATTACAATTGGAGAAGTGACATTTTTCGTAGGCTTCACCGGCCATTCGGTTTTCTGAATAATCGATTTGATCAAAAGTTTCTTTGTGAAAGGATTCACTTGCCATAGCTTAAGATAGTTGATGAAAGTTAAGGGGAAGTTTGACTTAGAATAGCGAAATTAAGTCAATGTGTGCATTAAAAAAATATCATTGCTTTTAATCGTGTATATTTTCACCTGTTCCATTGAAAGAAATACCCAGATTGGATTGGGGGCAACAGTCTCATCTTGAGGGTGATTCCCATGGCTTTCAAATCCCGCCCTAAGCCTTAAAAGGACGATTTTTTCATAAGTTTAAGTAGGACTCAGGTTTTTACGTAGTATCACTTCAAAATCAACCTCATCATTGTTGTTTGGAGATTTTCTTGCGATTACAATAATTCCCTGAGAAAGCTCAGAAAATCCTATGATGTAATAGGAGCATCAATAGGAGTGTCTGACTTAGAGAAACAAAAAATCCCCAAGGAATAATTGTCTTGGGGATTTGATAAGCAATTCGCTCAGTTTTGGGTGGAGTTTTTTTACTCTTCCCAGCCCCCACCTAATGCTCGGTAAAGGCTCACAATACTTTGTAATTGTTGAACTTTTAATTCTATATAATCTAGTTCAGAGGCCAAAGAATTGGATTGACTATTGATTACATCTAAATAATCTGCATAACCAACTTTAAACATGGTACTGGCATTGTCCACAGATCTTCTCTGCACGAGTACCTCATCTGTTTTGAGGGTTAACTCTTCTTTTAAAGTTTGGTACTCATTGACCAGACCTAATACTTCCAAATAACCACCCAAAACTGTTTGTTCATAATCATACAAGGCTACCTTTTGTTTGGCTTTGGCTGTTTCGTAAGCTGCCTTGATCCTGCTTCTGTTAAATACAGGAGCAACCAAGCCACCCCCTATTTGGTAGATTGTTGAAGCAGGGTTTAGAAATAGTTTGCTAAAATCAAAGGCATTGAATCCTGCCATCCCATAAAGGTTGAATGTTGGAAAAAAGGCAGTACGCGCGATACCCACTTCCAGGTTATTGGCCTGCAAGGTTTGTTCTGCAGCTCTAACATCAGGTCGTTTGGTTAATAGGGTAGAAGGTAGGCCTATTTCCAACACCGGAGGTAAAACATTGACTTCAGACAGTGATTCTCTTTGAATATTCGCAGGATAAGTTCCTATAAGGTAGGAAAGGTTTAACTCTGCTTGCTTCAATTCTCTACGTTTTCTTACAAGGATGCCTTTAGAATTCAACATCAATGCTTCAAACTGATCTATAGACAATTGACTTTCTTTACCGGCATTTTTTAAACTTTTTCCAAGTTCAAAAGCTTGTTCTTGAAAGGAAATATTGGACAATAAGGTTTCGATTTCTTCATCCAAGCCGATAATATTGTAATAGTTTTTAGCTATTTCTGCAATCAACCAGGTACGAGCAAGGTTACCCATTTCTACGGAGGACATGTATTCAGATAATGCCTGTTTTTTCCGCATATTTAGTTTACCCCAAATGTCCAACTCCCAATTGAACTCAGCACCAACCATAAAGTCGGTATATGGCTTGGGAATTCTTTTATCTTCGGGGACGGTAGAGGAAAGGTTGGTATCATCATTTCCTACACCATCCATGGTATAATCACCGAACTTTCTGACACTGCTTCCGGCGGTTAGATTGAGTTCTGGCAATTGCCCCATTTTGGCTCGGGTCATTGCTGCGCGCGCAATCCTTATATTCGCCAGGGTTTTTGCAACTTCCTGATTGTTTTCAAGTCCTTTTTCAATCAAACGATTTAGATGCTCATCAGCAAAAAAGGATCGCCATTGCACCATGGCTAAATTGGTACTGTCCCCTACAAGTTGGGTGCCCTGATAACTTGATGGTGGCACCTTGATATTCTCCAAAGAGGCTTTTTCTACCTTGCAAGAAGATAGGCTACTTAGTACCAAGAGGATTAATACGATATATTGGTATGAATTTCTGTTCATGATTTTGTTCAGTTTTAGAAACGATGGCAGGAATTAATCCAGCCATCGTCCCTTCCTTAGGATGTCTTAAGATCAGTAGAGTTGATCACCTTTTCGGCAACAGGGGCTTTATCCGGCTTATTATTTAGATATGCCGAAAGGGATTCAAAAGCCACATACAAACCAGGAATTAAAATAATCCCTACAAAAGTACCAATGAACATACCACCTGCAGCTGCTGTACCAATGGTTCGGTTACCAATTGCTCCGGCTCCACTGGCCAAAGCCAGAGGAATTAGACCACTAATAAAGGCAAAAGAAGTCATTAAAATAGGGCGTAACCTCTCTACTGCGGCATGTACTCCGGATTCCAGAATACCCATTCCTTTTTCTCTTGATTGTACCGCAATCTCAATGATTAGAATGGCATTTTTACCCAACAATCCTATCAACATGACCAAGGATACCTGTGCATAGATATTGTTTTCCAATCCGGTAATTTGTAACAATAAGAAGGAACCGAATATACCTGCCGGTAAGGATAAAATTACCGGAAGCGGAAGTAAATAGCTCTCATACTGGGCTGCAAGTAATAGGTAAACAAAAACCAAACAGATAAGAAAGATATACACCGCCTGATTACCTGAGGCGATTTGTTCTCTGGTAATACCTGACCAATCTATATTGAAGCCCCTAGGTAGGGTTGCTACAGCAGTTTCTTCGACCGCTCTGATGGCGTCACCACTTGAATAGCCAGGGGCGGCATCTCCATTAATCATGGCTGAGATAAACATATTGTACCTTGTCAATTGTTCCGGTCCATATATTCTTTCCAAATTGACAAAATTGGAATAAGGAACCATCTCCCCTTGATTGTTCTTGGTGTACATTTTCAAGAGTGACTCAGGGTTTGTTCTGAACTCAGGAGAGGCCTGAAGCATCACCTTATACATTTGTCCAAATTGGATGAAATTGGAACTGTAATAACTACCAATAAAGCTCTGTAGGGTAGCCATGGATTCTCTAATGTCTACACCAAGTTTGGCAGCCTTATCATGATCTACCCTTAAAATATACTGAGGGAAAGAAGGGTCAAAGTTGGTAAATACCTCTTGAATCTCAGGCCTGGCTCTCACTTCGTTTAGAAAATCCTCAACTGTGGAAGCAGTAAATGCTAAATCTCCACCGGTTCTGTCTTGCATTTGTAATTCAAACCCTGAAGCATTACCAAAACCCGGAACAGGAGGCGGAGCAAAAAATTGTATAGCTGCCCCTGTAATGTGAGCGGTTCTTTCTTGGTATTTTTCAATTAGCTGATTGACATCTTCCTCCCGGTTTTCCCAAGCCACAAGGTTAATCATCCCCATACCGTAAGAAGCACCTGCAGTTTCTGTTAATAAGCTATATCCTGCAAGGGTTGAAATAGTCTCTACTTCATCAAACGGTAAAATAGAAGCTTGCACATCATCCATTATTTGCTGTGTCCTATCCATGGTGGAACCCGGAGGAGTGGTCACATTGACATAGATCATCCCCTGATCTTCATTTGGGATAAAGCCTGATGGTAAGATTTGTGTCATTCCATAGGTCAGGAAGAAGAACAAAAGTAAAAGCCCAAAAGTAATGGTTTTTCTTCCTGCAGTTTTACCAATTAGACCGGCATATTTACCAGAGAATGCATCGTATTTTTCATTGAATTTTACAAAGAACCTGCTAATGAGGTTTTTCTTGCCTTCATGATGAACAGGCTTAAGTAAAATACTACACAAGGCCGGGGATAAGGTAAGTGCATTGATACCTGAGATTACGATGGCGATGGCCAGGGTTAAGGAAAATTGTCTATAGAAAATACCTACCGGACCGGAAAGGAAACTTACCGGGACAAACACTGCGGACATTACCAGTGTAATGGCAATAATAGCCCCACCAATTTCCTTCATTGCGGCAAATGTGGCATCTTGGGCATTCATTCCATCCTGATGCATTTTAACGTGCACCGCTTCCACCACCACAATGGCATTATCCACCACTATACCAATTGCCAATACCATTGCGAATAGGGTAAGCATGTTGATGGAAAAGCCAAATAGACTCATGAAAAAGAAGGTACCGACAAGAGATACAGGTACCGCAATTGCGGGTATAAGTGTAGATCTCCAATCCTGTAAGAAGATAAAAACCACAAAAGATACCAGCAAGAAGGCTTCAATTAATGTTTTAACCACTTCAGATATGGAAGCATCCAAGAATCGAGATACATCATAGGAAATATTATAAGACATGCCCGGAGGAAAAGAAGATTCCTCAAGTTCTGCCATTTTATCTTTGATGTTTTGAATTACCTCTCTGGCATTGGAACCCGGTCTTTGCTTGATCATAATGGATGCAGAAGGTTGCCCATCTGTCATCGATACCATATTGTAATCTTCAGAATCAAACTCCACTTCAGCAACATCTCGAATTTTTAACAAAGATCCATCAGGAAGTGCTTTTAGTGTTATATTTTCGTAATCCTCTTGACGATTAAATTTACCGGTATATTTCAATACATACTGTAAAGCCTGGGGATCCCTATCAGAGCTAATCCCTGATTTTCCCGGTGCTGCTTCTACGTTTTGGCTTTGTATGGCGTCGCTGATATCCTGTGGGGTTAAGTTGTAAGCAACCATTCTATCCGGGTTTAGCCAAATTCTCATGGCATAATCCCTGTTACCCATAATTTCAGCCCTACCTACACCATCAATCCGCTTTAATTCTGAAAGGATGTTAATGTCTGCAAAATTATAAACAAACTTTTCATCCTGAGTGGTGTCTGAGGTAATAAGGTTGAGGTAAAGCAACATAGAGTTTACTTCTTTCTCGGTCATTACACCTGCACGAATAACTTCTTCAGGAAGTTCATCTACCACTGTGGCCACTCTGTTTTGAACGTTTACAGCTGCCTGGTCAGGATCTGTACCTACATTAAAAAACACAGTGATGACAGAAACACCATCATTGGTGTTTACTGAAGACATATACGTCATTCCCGGCACCCCATTAATGGCTCTTTCGAGTGGGGTGGTAACAGCTTTGGTGACCACTTCCGCATTTGCACCTCGATATTGTGAGGTTACAGTAACGGAGGGAGGAACAATTTCAGGGAATTGTGTAACTGGTAATCCCAGCAGGGCTAATAATCCTAGCAAAGTGATCAAAATTGAGATCACCGTAGAAAGGATAGGCCTTTTTATAAATAAATCAAACATGTGAAAATATTTTTAACCTTTACAGGTTGATGTCCAAGGATTTGTAAATTTCTTCTTCTCCAACAGGATTTGTTTTGACGGTTGCATCATCTTTCAATAACTGTATACCTTCTAAAACAACTTTGTCATTGGGGCTGAAGTCTTGAGCGATATAAAATAACCCATGCCTTCCCAGGGGACGGAAACTACGGACATTGACTTTATTTTCACTGTCTACCAAATACACATAGTTGTACTCTTGAATCTCAAAAGTAGATTTTTGGGGTATAAGGTAAACATCATTAAGCATACTTTTCATTTGTACTTTACCACTAGCATGCTTGATCAGTTGATCAGGGTTTGGAAATCTTACCCTTAAGGCAATGGAACCTGTACCTTGTTCAAAATCTGCTTCCATGGTTTCTAGTTTTCCTTTATAAGGATAAACCACACCATCAGACATAATCAAAGAAATTTCTTCCTGTTCTTTTTGCAAGGTTTCTGTAACCTGCTGATTCATTTGCTCATCATCTGACTCCTTGTCTAATTCACCTCTCATGAACTCAAGGTATTCATTCTCTGTGATTCTGTAATAAGCGAAAATTTCACTAATGTCTGTGATGTTGGTCAATAAGTCACCACTTTTCACAAGACTACCGGTCTTATAAGGGATTCTATCAACGATTCCGTCAAACGGAGCTTTTACCGTTGTATATGACAAGCCGACTTGAGCATTTTTGAGCATAGATTGTGCTTCCAAAATCGCTGATTGAGCCATCTCTTTTTTAGACTGGGCCAACTCTAACTCAGATTGGGAATAGATTTTTTTGTCTACAAGCACTTTAAGCCTTTCCACTTCCAGGCTGGCAGATTTTTCTTCTGCTTTGGCTTGCATCAATTTGGCTTGAGCGGAATTTACCAATTCATTGTATTCTGCTGAGGACAACTGAAATAATGGTTGGCCCTTTTTTACGCTTTGCCCTTCATCTACATAAATGTTTTCAACAAATCCTTCCACCTTAGATCTAACTTCAACAAACTGGATGGCCTGAAGGTCGCAAACATAGGTTTGGGGCACTTCGATGCTTTTGGGAGACAAAGTAAAGACCGGAACTTCCAATACTTCAGCATTCTTTTTGCCTTTTCCGTTTCCCTCACTACATGACACGGATGTGAAAGCAATCCCTGCCAAATAAAGCAATGTGATGATTGTTCGGTATTCCAAAAAGGAAGACCTGAACCATTGGTTTGTGTTTAACATTTCTTTTAAATAAAGTTAAAATTACAATAAATTGATACTAAGATTTTATGGTAAGACAGCCTTAGCAATGTTTATAAGGCATATTTACCGGATTATTAAGGGGTGTATTCTGACAATTACCCATACATTTTTGCTTTTAAAACTAAAATATACAGTTTGAACTTAACTCAAGGTGCATTTTTACAAATCACCAAAGAGATGATTCGTTTCAGTTGCCTGAGTGAAGTCGATGTACAGATTCTTTTGGGAATATTTAATGAAGTTATTATCAGACTTTTGAAATCATTTGCCTTCAAATAAAAAGTGGGTAATAAAGCGTTTTTTTGGGGAGAGTAATTGGTGAATGTTCTGGTCAAGGAGGTTGGGAAATCCAAATAATCATAATCCAACATTCCAATTTCAAAGTCTGGCGAGGGGAAATTGTACATGGCCTTTTCTCCTTCTGCAACAGAAAGACTAATTAAAAAGATAGCCAATAAATTGGTCAATACCACTCTAATCAAAAATGCCCCTATTTTATATTTGCCAAAATTCACAGCACAAAAATAGAAAAAAAATATTGAATAGACTGACCGCTTACAAAAGCAAACTAGGCCTTAATACAATTAAAACCCATGTTTTAAGATTTATTAAACAATAATTTTAAATTTTCTAATGCCCAATAAAATCAGAATAAGTGTTGAAAAAACTTACATTCTGAGCACCGCTAATTAGTAAACTTTTTTAGGTAATATAACCTCTTTTTCCACTTTCAATAGCTAGTCAAGCCTACTAAAATACAATATAAGTTTAGCTACCTAACCAGATGTAAATTAATAGGGTAATGACACATAGCCCCAAGGAAACTGGCTTGGCGTATTTCCAAGGCTTCATTTCTAAGACCGGAGCCTTTTTGACAAAAGTATTGGGCTTTCCGGGGAAATAATGGCTGACAGCATACATGACCAAAAGATTAATGATAAATTCTATTGCCCAAATGTGTATGAAATGGATGCCCGAATCAAATATAAAAGTGGTCAATAAATAAAAAGACAATCCTGTGAATAAGCCTACCTTGGCACCATTTGCAGTAATTTTTGGTATGAAAAAACCTGCAATTAAAATAGAAGCGATAGGAATAAAGAAGATACCGTTCAATTGCTGCATCAGTTGGTAAAGGCCTTCAGGGGCATTTCCTACCAGTGGAGCAATTAAAATGGCAAATACCGCCAAGGTAAGCGAACTTAAACGACCTACATAAACTAATTTTTTGTCACTTGACTCTTTGTCTATTAGCTTTTTGTAGATGTCAAGGCTAAAAATAGTCGCAGCAGAATTTAAAACACTGTTAAAGGTACTTAATATCGCTCCCAGCACAACCGCAGCGAAAAATCCAAGCAAACCAAGCGGCATCACACGTGTCAATAATACAGGATAGATAAAGTCCTGGTTGTCATAATATTGATCTTGGTAATAGTAATAGGCGATTATTCCCGGGATTACAATAATCAATGGAATGAAAATTTTCATCATTCCGGTAAACAATAAGCCTTTTTGGGCTTCTGCCATGTTTTTAGCACCAAAGGCACGCTGAATAATGGTTTGATTCATCCCCCAAAAATACAATTGATTGATCATAAGACCTGTGAAAATGGTGCTGAATGGAAGGACTGAATCTTCTTTACCTATGACATTAAATTTCTCTGGAGCGTATTCATATACTTTGGACATACCTGTTATAATATTGCCTTCCCCTATATCCCAAAGTGCAAAGATTGGAACCAATAGTCCACCAATCAATAGGCCAATGGCATTGATGGAATCTGATAAAGCCACGGCTTTTAGACCCCCAAAAATGGCATATATGGAACCAATGACCCCAATGGTTACGACGGTGATCCAAATCCCTTCAGATTGACTTACATTAAACACCTCAGAAACATTAAATATGCTCTCCAAATTAATGGCTCCTGTGTACAATACTATGGGGAGCAAGGTGACGACAAAGGACACCATCAATAAAAAAGCAACAATGGTTTTTGTAGTTCCGTCATACCTTTGTTCAAGGCATTGAGGGATGGTGGTTAAGCCCATTTTAAGGTAAATGGGTAAGAAGTATAGGGCTGCAATAACCAATGCTATGGCGCTGGTAACCTCCCAGGCGATGATAATCATCCCATTTTTATAGGCAGATCCATTAAGTCCGATCAGGTGCTCCGTAGAGATATTGGTCAGGATCATGGAGCCTGCAATTACTCCTCCCGTTAGGGATCTACCTCCTAGGAAATAGCCATCTCTTGAGCTGATGTCATCTTTCCTTAATTTGTACCATGAAAAAATTGCAACAAATAATGTAAATCCTATAAAGGTTAAAGCAGTGAGCATAGTATAAAGTTAAATTGCTGCCCGGTTTTTTACGGACAGCAATCAAGGTTGGGTTTATTAGCTAGTAGTGATTAAAACTTTAAGGTCGCAGGAAGATACTTTGCTACCAAATCTTCATAATAGGGCCGCAAAGCTTTTGCATCCGGTGGTACAGGGACTTTAGAATACAAGTCATAGGGATTGAATTTATCCACCCACTTAAACATTTCCCTGTCATGATCATTCATCAAATGATCATACGCATTCTCCCTGTGTTGGGCATAAAAAGAATGGTACCTAATCATGTATAAGGCCGGTTCCGGAAGGTGATCTTTCATCATTTGGTATAAATACTCATCGTGACCCCAAGACATATTGACATTGTCTAGCCCGGTGTTTTTTTCGTAAATACCATATTTGGTATTGTACCTTCCGTCATTGCTGTCTGGGTTTGCTTCGAAAAATTCAGGGTAAACAATTTTGTCTGAATGTTGACAACCTACTGGGAAGGTATCTCCAACAACTGCCCATTGTGGTTCTCCAAACAAGCAGAGTATTTTTCCAAAATCATGAATAAATCCGGTTAGCACAAACCAATCAGGATGTCCATCTGCTCGTATGGCTTCCGATGTTTGGAGCAAGTGTTGCAGTTGATCCAAACTTGTGTCCGGATCAGAATCATCCACCAAGGTGTTGAGGTAATCAATGGCCTCCCAAAATGGCATTTCTTTTTTATCGAAATTGAGAAATTCCACCTGTTTTTCCTTTACAAAATCGACTGTTTGGTATAGGTGATTGAGGCGATAAAATTCCTTGACCGTATCTACCCTTTCGGAGTCATGGTAATTGCGGTAATCAGATTTTTCCTTGGAGTCTTCGGCTTTAGGCTTTGGATACCTTACTTTTAAATCAGCCTCCCAGTCTTCTATATTGTCAAGGGGATTATTTTCTTTACTTGTTAATTCCTGTCCCATGAATTAGAGGTTTATTATCAATGCGTTAAATTTATAAAAAACAAATGAATGTTTGTTCTAAAATCAAATTTTCAAGCTAAAAATTATTAAAATTTAGCAAGTATATAGGTTCATTCGTAAAGTAAGCGCTTAGTTCCGCTTTACTTTATTAAAATAAACATTTGAAAGCTCAGGTCAACAGGCATGATTGCACTGGGCGTTAAAAGAAATAATCTCCATTTACAATGCTGAGCTGTTGCTTATTTTAGCAGCAATGCTTCTTTTATCATTTTAAGGGTATTGGTATTGGTTTCACTGTCACACTTTATTTCCAGTAATTTGGGATTTAGGGATTTGTCAAAAAATGTTTGCAGTCCGGATTGAAGCCCATCCATACTTTTTACAAGCTGGTATTGGAAGTTAAATTCATCCGCCAAATGTTTACCATCCAGTTTTTGTTTGGTTTCAAAATATTCATCCAATTCGGGCAATTTAGAAGGTCCATCGATCATTCGGAAGATCCCACCTCCCTGGTTATTAAAAAGAATGACCCGTAGGTTAGGCAAATTGTATTGGTGCCAAAATGCATTTCTGTCATAAAAGAAAGCCATGTCTCCGGTAAGTAGCACCACCGGCTCTTTAGTAGTAAATGTGCATCCTACAGCCGTACTATTTGATCCATCAATTCCACTTGTCCCCCTATTGCAAATAATTTCAAGATCATCTCCACCAAGACCTAAAAAGTTTACATTTCTAATGGCCATGCTATTGGCGATATGTAGCTTTACATAAGCCGGTAGCGCTTTTAGTATTTTCTCTAATGCATTCAACTCCCCAAATGGGGCCCGGTCAAGTAAGGTCGGTAATTTTGTTTTGACAGCTTCGTTTTTTTTCAGCCATTCATTTTCAAAAGAAGCCTCCAACTTGTTGGCTTCTTTTTGAAAGAATTCCAAAAATGTTTTCGGCTTTAGCCTAATGATTTGATTCAAATTTTGATAAGTATCAGGAACCTGATCATGTTGTTGAATGTGCCAGTGGGCAATTTTCTGTTTTCTTAAAAACAATTTTAAGGCCTTTGAAACAATGGATTTTCCAAAGCTTATAATGAGCTCCGGAACCATTTGTTCTGATTGATTGAGTAATAGTAAGTCATGGTGTTTGATTGTAGCCTCCTGAGCCATATTGCTGATGGCATCAGTAACTACCACAGCTTGGTGGTTCTCAGCAATAGACTTTAGTAAATTTTTAATCTCACAGTCAGGACGCTGTTGGCCCGGGATGATCAATACTTTTTGAATCTTTTTTAGTTCTGAGTTTAATTGAACTACACTTTCTTCTCTGAGTTGGGAGTTAGATAGGTGCAGATCTAAATCGACTTCAAGGTCGGTAAGCTCGAAAGGGTATGCTTCATTTGCTTGTGGATAAAAAGGCTCTCTTAAAGGAATATTGATATGAACCGGCCCCATAGGGAAATCTTCTGCTTGAATAAGGGCTTCTTTTACTATCCTTTTGGCATGCCATAATTTGTCCGGGTGAGATACTTCATCCGGGAAGGTATAGCTGTTTTTGATATGATGTCCATAGATGTTTTC
>NZ_CAXBOC010000070.1:0-14931 GCF_963976465.1 uncultured Cyclobacterium sp.
TTATCAAGACGCCATTTTTCCACCGCATGATACCATTAGGCAAAACCAATTGGTCTGCAAAAACGGTCCGCTTGTCCATTACCCCATCCGAATCGGTATCTGAAAGGAGTACAATTCTACCGGAGCCACTTTTGTCAATCGGATACCCGGGCATCTCCACTACATACAATCTCCCAAATTCATCAATTTCCATGTCCACAGGATCCATAACCAAGGGTTCGTGGGCTATTATCTCCATTTGAAAGCCCGGAGCCAGTTCAAAAGTAGCCACTGCATTTTCGGGAGAAACTGAGCCTTTACTTGACGGTTCACTGCTTTTTTCTCCACATGATTGTAAAAAACAAACTCCTAAGAGGTATAAAAAAATAATGATCTGACTGATTTTTATATTATTCATTCTCTATTAACTAATATCCTTACTATTATTGATGCTTTATAATTTTTGATTGATATAGACTTGGCCCTCTTCTTCCCAAAACTTATCGATAATTTCCACAGTTCTGTCTACCAACAATTGTCCTCCTTCTGCCCCCACTATATTGCTTTGACAGACTGCACTGTATCCTCCACCTGCAATGGCCTTTTCGGTAGGTAAATAAGTGCCCGGACCAGCCAATTGGATAACAAAAGTTTGTATGGCCTTACTTCTGGCCTGAATGCGAATACCATAATCGGTAAACAGTTCAAATTGATTGGTGGCGATTGCTGCATCACCAATTCGCAACACGTGAATCTCTGAAGTATAGGTAGCTTCAGGATTTTTTTGTTGTGCTTCGTACCGTTTTAAAACATCCCCAAACCAAGTCATTTTGGCATAAAGCAAAGGGGCCTTGGAGGGATCAGCAGCTATTTGATCCTGACAATCTTTTACCACTTTTTCAGAAGCTATGTATTCTTCCTCTGTAATGATACGCATCGGTAGTTCAAGGTTTTCCATTTTATGGTGAAAAGCCACATTGGTATGCCGGTCATTTTTTACAATTTCATAGGTATTTTCCACTGCCCTTATGATGCGTTCGGCAATGTCATCCATCCGGGTCTTTTGAGCAAGTTCCTGCATTCTGGCCAAGCCGGCTTTTCTATACATACTATGTGGGGATTGGTCTCCTGCTGCACCTATCCACCCCAGAATACTTATCTCATTACCAAAACGGGTTTTCAGTTTTTCCCTAACCGGATGCCAATAATCTGCATTGACGGTGGTTTTGTGCTCGAACTCTTGGGCCGGACAGGCCACATCCACACTCATGGCCAACAATTCATCTGCTTCGTTCCAGAAAAATAAGGCATTCATATCATGGTCTTCATAGCCTTCAAGGTTTTGAAATTCCTCTTTATTAGTATTCCCATACATTACACTGGTCCCATCCTTATAGACCGTTCGTCGATTGTATCCTACTGCCGCACGGTCCATTCCCCAGGTTACACTTCCCTTGCTTCGATTTTCCCAAGCCTCAACTATGGCAGCTGTCACATTCCTTACAAATAAAGCCCGATAATCTTTCACCTTGGTTACGCCTTCATCCGGAATGGGATAGATAAATGAAGACTCTTCCAAATCGTCTTCCAAGACCGGAGCTGTATGGGTATGCGTAGCACTTACAATAATTTTATTTACATTAAAACCGGGAATTCGTTTGGCTACCTCCTCCCTAAGCTCCTGCCTCAACCGGGCAGAAATATATACCAAGTCACAGGAAACAAAAACTGCTGTATCTAATCCAGTCTGACCATCTCTTGATTCGATGGCTACTATTCCAGCATACAAAGGAGTGTCTGCCGTTTCTGCAATTCTCATATGAAACTGTCCCATAAGTGCCACAGGTAATTTTGGACTAATATCTGCTGTAGCAGCTCCCAGGTATAAATCATTGGCTTGCAAAGGCACAATCAACCAAAAGGTCATGGCCAGTAACACACATAATCTCACCATAATGTTATTGTTTATTATTTAACTTCTTTGTCCCATAATTGATCAATCAACTCCACTGTCCTGTCTACCAAGACCTGACCTCCTTCAGGTCCTACTATATTGCTATGGATGACTGCACTATATGCGCCACCATTTACAGCACGCTGTGTCGGTAGATAAGAACCCCAATCTGAACTTCCAGCGAGCTGAATTACAAAAGTTTGCAAAGCTTTACTTCTGGCCATTATTCGCATGCCAAAATCCGAAAACAGTTCAAACTCATTCGTACAAATAGCTATATCCCCCAAGCGGATGACATGCAAGTCCATGGGATACAATGGCTTGGGGTTTTCCAATTGCTTCTCATAGCGTTTTACCGTTCTTTCCTGCCAATTCATCATTCGATATAGTGCGTCAGCAGCTTTAGGATCCTCGGCAATTTGCTCTTTGGCATTTTGAACAAAAGCTTTGGCTTCCAAATAGTTTTTTTCAGTGACCCATCGCTCAGGCAAAGACAATTCTTCCACATGATGTCTAAATTCCAAGACGGAATGTCTTTCTGAAGCTACAGCATCATAGGATTCATCTACCGCCAGAATTATTCTTCGTGCCAATTCTTCTGTTCTACTAAGGTTTCTGAGGTTTCGCATCCGATCATCGGCAGCTTTTCTATATCTCATATGGGGTGTGATGTCTCCTGCAGCTGCTGCCCAGCCTAAAATATTAACCTCTTTTCCATACTTAGCTTTAAGGCCTTCCCTAACCGGATGCCAATAATCGGCATTGACAGCATGGCGGCCTTCTACCTCTTGGGAAGGACTTGCCACGCCAACTACTATGGATATTAGCTTACCTTTTTCATCCCACAAAAACAAGGTGTTGACATTGTGATCCTCTGAGCCTTCAAAGCTTCTAAACTCCCGTAAATTGGTTTTACTGCTCATTCCGGAGGTCCCATCGGCATAGACAATTCGTCTATTATAACCTGCCACCGCATAACCCATTCCCCAAGCCACAGATCCGGGAGCCCTTTCTTTCCATGCTTCCACTATGGCTGCACTCACTTTTTCCACGAAGAAATTACGGTAATCTTTAACTTGAGTGACCCCGGATTTAGGAATCAAATACTCTCCTTCCAAAGCCAATACTGGTGCAGTGTGGGTATGGGTAGCATTGAAGAAAATTTTGGTTTCATCAATTTCAGGTATTTGCTTTTTTACTTGCTGCCTTACCAGGCCAATAAGATCTTTAGGAATATAAAGTACATCACATGAAACCATAATGGCTTGCTCTCCATCTTCACCTTTGGTTTCGAGCACCATAACAGTTGCAACCAAAGGGGTTTCAGCAACCTCAGCTATTCGAAGATGAAATTGGCCGGTAACGGCCACAGGCAGTTTTGGGGTAATATCTACTGTTCGGGCCCCAATATAAAGTTGAGAGGCCATTATAGGGCTCATTACCAAAAGGCAGAAGCATGTTAGTACAATTGTTTTTATATATCCTTCTCTCATCATATTTACAGCAGTTCTATTTCATTCAACTTTCGAATCATATCTAATTCCAATCTTATGGCCACAATTTATCAATCATGGAAACGGTCCAGTTTACCAGAATTTGACCTCCTTCAGGTCCTACTTCATTGCTCTCAACGATGGCAGAGTAATGTCCTCCTGCTACAGCTTCCTTGGTAGCCAAATAATTTCCAGGCCCCACCAATTGCACCACAAAAGTTTGTAAAGCCTTACTCCTGGCTTTCATTTGTATTCCGTATTCAGTAAACAACTCAAAGGGATTGGTACAAATCACAACGTCCCCTATTCGCAGCGCATGAAGTTCCACAGGATACATGGGTTGGGGGTTCGATTGTTGGACAGCATACCGGTCCAGGACCTTATTGTACCAAACAATTCTTCGGCTGAATACTTGAGCCCGCTCAGGATCATTCAAGTCCTCATTCCTCATTTTTAGCGCATGATTGTATTCTTTTTCTGTTACCACCCGCATTGGAAGTTCTATATTGTTCACCTCATGTTTCATTATAGGCGTTTCATGCTTGTCAATTTTAACCGTTTCATAGGTTTCATCTACTGCACGAATTATTCTTGCGGCAATTTCTTTCAAGTGATATTCATTCCTGAAATTTACTCCTCCGGTATGGGTAGCGAAATCAGGACTCTTTTTTTCATTGCGCAAAGCGATCATTCTCCACTCTGCAAATTCATCATATCGAGGTCTAGGCGTTTGGTCACCTGCTGCTCCTATCCAGCCGGCCACTACCAATTGGCGGCCATATTTTTCTTTAAGGCCTTCTCGTACAGGGTGCCAGTAGTCAGCATTGACTGTAGATCTATTTTCTACAATTTGCGCCGGACTTGGCACATTGATACATGTGGCTACAAATTCTCCTTTATTGTTCCAAAAAAACAAGGATTGAATGGCTTGATCTTCATAGCCCTCAACTTTAATGAAATTTGATTGAGCAGTATTTCCATACATTTTAGCTGTACCATCTTCATAGACTGCCCTTCTATTATAAGCTACTTTTGCATGGCTAATGCCCCAAGAAACACTGCCTTGCTCTCGCTGATTATAAGCTGTAACAATGGTTTTGGCTACCCGGTCGGATACAAATTCCAAATAATCCTTTACTTGGGTAACTCCTTCAGGAATGTTGTATCGATTGTCTCTCACAACGCCACCTGTATGGGTATGCGTAGCGTTAATTATGATCTTTTTTGTATCCAATACAGGCAAGCTTTTTTTAACCTCCTTCTGGATCATTTCTTTTAATGCTATAGGAACGGTGACCATATCACAGGAAACAATTACTGTAGTATTTTCACCTCTGGATTCTAGAACAATGACATTGGCTGTTAAGGGTGTTTCTGCCACTTCCGCTATGCGAACTGTCATTTGACCATCTACTGCCACAGGAAGTTTCGGTGTAATGTCCACAGTGGCTGCACCTATGTATAAGTTTTGTCCAAAAGTAACATTGGGCTTGAGTTGAAAAGCAGTAATTACTACGTAGAAAAAAATGGTAAATAAAAGCTTGTTCTTTACGCTTAAAACTTGATAATTAATTGGTATATATTTTTCCATAATCATAAATTAATATTTTAATCGTTCAGAAAAGCTCGTTTTTATACGAAGCCATAAATTATATCCATGGCTGAAACTTTTCTGATTAAAGTGGTAGATGAAATTTTACCACATGGTGTTTATGATATTAAGTGTTTCGGCTACCAATTCATCTCCACCTTTGGGACCTATAAGTGTACTCGCAGGAACAGCCCCATAAGCACCGCCATTGATAGAACGCTTGGTTGGCAGATAAGAACCTGAACCTGTAAGTTGTACAATAAAAGTCTGAATGGCCGGACTCTGCGCCTTCATTTGCATCCCATAATCCAAATACAGCTCAAAGGGGTTGGTCGCAAAAACAGCATCCCCAATCCTAAGCACATGCACTTCAATGGGCATTTTAGGTTGAACTTTTTCCAATTCATACCTTTCCGCAACCACCAAACCTCTTCTTAGCTTGCTGTAGCTAATGGTAATATCCTTGTACCACCTTGGGGTTTCAATCATTACCGGATTGTCGCGCACCTCAGCTTTTAATCTATCATATTCAGCCTGCCAGCTTTTGGCCTCCTCGGTGGCTTCAGCTACATCTTCCGGACTAAGTAACCTCCTTGAAAGGGGTACCAATTTCTTTTCATGTTTGAACTCCGGCTGCCATTCAATATTGGCCTTCATGACAGGAAATAAATCGATCACTTCATCAGCTAGGCGCTTGGCAATTTGCTTACGCTGTGCAAGACTACCTCTGCCGGTTCCCTCTTCACCAAATCCCAAGAGTTGCTGCATTCTTTCTTCTGCTTTTGACCCCACCATAACATGCGGCGATTGATCTCCTGCAGCACTTGCTTGCGCCAACACATAGATGGAATCTCCTAAACTTTTTCTCAAGGCAACTTTGGTGTCATGCCAAAAATCTGCCGATAACTTATAGGAATGTTCACTAACCTGAGAAGGTGCCGCTACATTAATTATAACACCAGTCAGTTGTTTATTTAGGTCCCAAAAATACATCAGGTTTAGGCTATGGTCTTCATGCCCTTCTATATGGCTAAATTCAGATGAATTGGTATTGCCATACATACGTGATTTCCCATGTTTAAGGGCTTGAAGCCTATTTAATCCCACCACAGCATGCCCGAGGCCAAGACTCATTCCCCCTGGTTTTCTTTTTCCCCAAGCATCAAAAACTCCTTCCGCTATTTTATCTGCTGCAAAAGATATATAGGTTGCAGGAGACATGGCCGGCTTACCATTGGCCATTTGCTCCAAACTTACCCCATAAATGTCTTCTACAGGAGCTGTAGATGCCACGTAAGGTGCTGCATGGGTATGGGTAGCATTTACAATGATTTGTTCAGGCCTAATAGTTGGAATCGTTTTAATAACCCTATTTCTTATTTCATCACGTAAATTGGCTGTAGCTCTCATTCCATCACTTATTCCCACCAGGTCACAACTTATCCAAATCGTTTTCTCTGAATTTGTTCCTTCCCCTGACTCTAACGCAAGAATGGTAGCGGTCACAGGATCCATTACCCCTTCTGATAGTCTCGCATGAAATTGTCCTGCCACCAAGACCGGTTTATCAGGTGTAATGTCAACAGTAGACCAACCAACTTTAAGGTTTTCGTCATTGTCAGATTGAGCATAATTTTGGAAGGAGAAAATGGATAAAAAAAGTAGGCTGAAGCATTGTTTCAAACAAATCATTTTTAGGCTTGGTTTATTTCAAGGAACAGGGTGGCAAAACTAAAACAGTTATTGCCGCCCTGTTTTATGAGTCGAATTTAAATTCCTCTCTACTTAGTCCCAACCGGGATTTTGAGTGAGTTGAGGGTTCACATGCTTCTAAAGAATTGACTAAGATTAAACACCTGCCAATATTTCAAGTAAACCCTCTTTTATAAATGTAATAAATTTCATATTTACCCACCTGCTTTCTCATAATTATATCAAATGAAATTCAAATTTTGGCACTTATTATAACCAGTAAAACAATTAATCAAGCCTAATAAAAATAAATTGGCTATTTTGTACGATTGACATTCAATAGATATGGGGTAAGCCTACAATTAGCCTAATCTAATGAATTATTAGTATCAATTAACAAACAATAATTTTTGCCCAACAAAGCATGTACACGAACACAAAATCATCAGTCATAGGACTTCTATTTTCCGCACTATTGTTTTCTCAACTTATCAGTTGCACGCAAAGTAAAGAACAAACCTCCATTGAAGATTATCCTAATCCGGAAAGTAATCCTAGCTCTAATCTAATGTTAACCGGAGATTGGTTTGGACATCCACATGACATAGACTTTGACAATCTCCCTAAAATACCATCTAAACATGTGGTAGTAAGTGATGTAACTTCTGGCATTGAGCATAAAAGCTTTAATAAAGCCAAAGAGAGTGGTGGCGTTAATCAACATTCCTACCTTACTTTTTATGACAACCAATATTGGTTAATGTGGAGTGATGGTCCCGGGGTAGAAGACAGAGTGGGTCAGGTAGTAAAATTTGCCACCAGCCCCGATGGCCTTAATTGGACTGATCCTGATTTCCTTACGCCTTACCCTGAAGGTTCGGGACCTGAATCAACTCATTACAATACCAGAACGGAACAGGGAATGCGTTGGATTTCACGAGGCTTCTGGCAAAGAGAGGGAGAGCTTCTCGCCTTGGCATCTCTTGACGAAGCGGCTGGTTTTTTTGGTCCAAGTTTGGAATTAAGGGCGTTCAAGTGGAACAAGGCTTCCAAATCATGGGAAGAAAAAGGACTTGTCTATAAAAATGCAATCAATAATTTCCCTCCAAAATTGCTTCCGTCCGGAGATTGGTTGATGTCTAGAAGAGCCTATGACTATAAGGAAAGTGGCATTGAATTTCTTCTCGGGGGGACAAAAGGTTTTGACCAATGGGAGTCTTATCCGGTCATGGGATCTACAGCGGATATGGACCCGGAAGAACCCTATTGGTGGATTCTGCCTGATGGAAAAAATCTGATGGCTCTTTTTCGAGACAATAGAAAAAGCGGTTACCTATACAGGGCATTTTCCATAGACAATGGAAGGACCTGGAGCAATCCTGTACGGACTAACTTCCCTGATGCCAGGTCAAAGTTTAATGGTTTAAGGTTAAGTGATGGCAGGTATGTGCTGGTGTCCAACCCACATCCTAAAAGAAGAGATCCTCTTGCCTTGTCAATAAGTGAGGATGGAATGGTATTTACAAAAATGGGTTACCTCACCGGTGGGCGCCATATTGATTATCCCCATGTAATTGAGCATGATGGTCACTTGCTTGTTGCATTTGCCGGATCTGCTAAACAAAAAATCGAAGTTTTAAAGATCAAAATTTCAGATTTGGACAAACTGGAAATGCCCACTTTAAATTAGCAAGGTGAAAATTTGCACCTCTCCTTATTGATTAATAAAACAAGTTTTCCAAAAGCTCCGATAAAATCATGAAAAGAAGAAATTTTATAAGAATAAGTGCATTAGGTACCTTAATTTCAGGAAGCGGGCTGACTGCCTCCTGCATGAATCAAAATTCAGGTTCAAAAATAGAAGATATCACTGATATTGCTGTGGTCGGCGGTACTCCTGCAGGAATAATGGCTGCTATTGCAGCCGCCAGAATGCGTTCCAATGTAATGCTTACAGCCTACCATTCACATCTTGGGGGAATGTCCACAAGTGGATTGGGGAAAAGCGATATAGAAAACAAGGAAGCCATAGCAGGACTTTTTAAAGAATTTACAGAAAAAGTACTGCAATACTATATCGATAAATATGGGGAAAATTCCGATAATGTTAAGCGCTGCAAGGAAGGCTATTATTATGAACCATCCGTTGCCGAATTGGTATTCAACCAAATGATAGCTGAGGAGAAGAATATCAAGATATTGTTCAATTATCAATTGGAAGAGGCTGAATTAAATTCCGGGAGAATCTCTAGGCTTGGATTTAAAGATAGAAAAACCGGTGAGAACAAATTTCTTAAAGCTGAAGTATTTATAGATGCCACCTACGAGGGTGATGTTTTTGCCCTTGCCGGGGCAGGTTATCGTTTGGGAAGGGAAGGAAAAGAAGAATTTGGAGAAAAACATGCAGGGCATATATTTTTTGATTTCAACGAAAAGAAGTTTTTGGAAGGAGGAACCGGAGATGGAGATGACAGGTTGCCGGCCTATACTTATAGACTTTGCATGACGGATGATCCTGAAAACAGCTATGTGCTTTCTGAGCCTCCTTCAGGGTATGACAGAAACAATTATGTAGCTTACTTCAAGGATTTAGAGGAAGGTAGATTAAGTGCACCCAAGGTATATAAAGAAGGACATGGTTATTATGAGGACCACTTTGATACCATGGTACGGGTATTTTCATTTACGGAAATCCCTAATAATAAATACGATGTAAATATAAACCCAAGGCCTTTGGGTTTTCCATTTGTTGGAGAAAATTATGCTTATCCCGAATCCAAATGGGAAAACAGAGAAAGAATATTTCAGCACCATAGAGAACTAACCTTAGGCCTGATTTATTTTGTTCAGAATGATCCGGAAATCCCGGAAGAACAGCGGAATCTGGCCATGAAATACCATCTGCCTAAGGATGAATTTACGGACAATGACCACTTCCCCTGGCAGTTGTATATCCGTGAGGCCAGACGACTAAAAGGAAAATATACCCTCACCGAGAATGACGTTACACTTCAAGGTGATGCACAAAGAACGACAGTTTTTGAAGACACCATTATCACGGGTGAATTTCCTATAGATAGTTTTCCTGTTTCTAAGGTTCCATCTAAGGACAATAAGGTTTTGGAAGGCTATATAGGGATGTATGAAATATCTCCTTACCAAATACCCTATAGAATCTTGGTTCCTGAAAAAGTTCAGGGACTAATTGTCCCCTTAGCGGCCTCCACAACACATGTTTCCTATTCAACCGTTAGAATGGAACCTTTATGGATGGGAATCGGGCAAGTTGCCGGCATTGCGGCTCACTTGTCCAGAAAATTAAAGGTTGACATAAAGGATGTACCTGTGTTACAGCTCCAGGACATTCTAATTAAGAACCGTCAGATATTAACTTACTTTAAAGACATTGACCGGTCGGACAAGGCATTTGATGCAGTACAATTTTGGGGTACCAAAGGATTTTTTGACTCCTATATGGCAAGAACAAAGGAAAAACTATCTTTCCAAGATTATACACTATGGCTAAGTATTTTACGAAACATGCCCAAAATGCCAAAAGATCTTTCTGCCGGCAAACCGGGCAAGTCTGTTGAAACCGTATCAATTTCTACCATTGATAAACTTATTCAATCCCTTAATAAATCAGGGGGCTTACATCTAAACGCAGACTCTTGGTTGTATAACAAAAGAGAAAAGGCATCCGCAGTACTTCGAGGGGAAGCCTGCCTGGCCATGTATCAATTGTATCAGAATACTAGTTTGACTTAGAAAGTCACCTACTACTTAACTCCATCAAGTAATTCAATTTTCCTTATTTTATTAAGTACTGCCACAATAGAAGTCAGCGTTCACTTATAGGTTTACTTGATGAACGCTTAATTTCCTAAGCCTTGAAATTCGTGCTAATATTCAAGTCGGGCTTTTTTATTTTTCACTGAAGCTCCGATAACGTTTCCGTTACTATTTTTAGAATATTCTTTCATTATTTCTCTCGTATTGACTATATAGTAAAGGGATTAGGGCATTGGAAGAAATTTATTTGACAGAAGGAATCACCTTTACCATTCCAATTTTCAAAAATTATTTTAACCACTTTAAAAATGAAAAATAATCGCAGAGAATTTATCAAAGTTGCCGGAATGGCCGGTGCAGGTATTGTTGTAGGTGCCAGCAGTTCACAGGCTGAAACTCAAAAAAAACTGCTACACAGACAATCTTTCAATATGCATGGTTATGCGGCACCAAAAATGGACAGGGTACGAATGGGTTTAATCGGTATAGGTAGTCGAGGTTCAGGTACATTAAACCGTTTTGCAAGCATAGCAAATGTAGACATTATAGCATTATGCGATATTCTTCCCGGAAATATTGAAAAAGCACTTAAAACAATAGAAGGTTATGGACATAACCCGGACACTTATACAGATGGTGAAGAAGCTTACAAAGCATTGTGTGATCGAAATGATATAGACCTGATTTACATTGCTACCCCTTGGAAATTTCATGCGCCCATAGCCGTTTATGCCATGGAAAGAGACAAACATGTTTATACTGAATTGCCGGTAGGTATTTCGCTGGAAGAATGCTGGCAGGTGGTGGAAACTTCGGAAAGAACAAAAAAGCATTGCTTTATGGGCTGTGGTTCTTGTCACGATGGCATGTCTGCCACTGTTCTAAATATGGTAAGAGAAGGCTTCTTTGGTGATTTGGTTCATGGAGAAGGTAATTATGTTCATGATAGGGTAAATGGACCGGACAGATGGGAAAGAGATGCCGACAATTGGTTTGGCTACCGACCTTGGCGCTTAAAGGAAAATGTAGGCAGGAATGGCAACCTTTATCCTCAACATGGACTTGGCCCCGTCGCTCAGATGATGGATCTTAATTACGGAGATCAGATGGAGTATTTGGTATCCATTTCCAGCGGAGATTTTACCATGGCGCCTAAAATGAAAGAACTGGCAGAAAAAGATCCTTATTTTGATCCTTATGATGGACTGAAATTCCGTGGAAACATGAATACTACTCTTATCCGAACCTATAAAGGAAGAACAATCATGTTGCAACATGATATCAGCTCACCACGGCCAGGTTCCAGATTCCAATTGATCAGTGGTTCTAAAGGAATTTATGAAGCAAGGCCGCCGAGAATAGCGGTTAGTGAGGAGTATATGGAAGAAAGTGAATTCAAAGCACTGGTAGAAAAATACACACCCAATATCACCAAAAAATTTAATGAAAAAGTAACCCAGGCTGGTGGCATAAAAGGGAGCAGAGGCTATGAAAGGGTTACCGCCAGTGATTGGCGATTGATTGATTGTCTTCGAAATGGCCTACCATTGGAAATGGATGTGTATGATGCAGCCTTGTGGACTACCGTCACTCCTTTGAGTGAGCAATCAGTAGCCCAACAAGGCAAAACAATGAAGGTCCCTGACTTTACCTCAGGTGCTTGGAAAACCAATAAAAGAGGCATGGACATAAATTTAAAAGAAGGGGGTACAACCAATTTAATCTAAGGACCGGCAGGTAAAGTTTTATGAATAGTAAAGGTACTTACCCATAGCGGTTGTTTGGGATCTATGAAGCAGAAGTACCGAGAAGTAAAATCATGGAAGGTGCTATTAACAGAAAGTCGGTTGAGGAACTTCAAATGTTTCCTGAGAAACCTGGCATTTTTCTGAATAGTGGCGGAAAAAATACCAGGTTTCTATTTGGAAGAAGCACCAGAGACACTTGGAAAAACCATATAAAAAAGGAATTTACACACTAATTATTAACTAATTCCAGCCAGTCCTTATCCAAAATAACTATAGGCCAATCACCAATGGGGATTTTTTGGAAGGATAATACTTTACCATTCTTAGTGTAATTGTCCTCATTAAGGGCATATACAGTTCCATCCATAAGGTTCAGGAATACAGGATTTTTGATTTTGGTATGTGTTATGGTAAAGTTCACCAATTCGGTATCCATTAGATCCTCAGGTTTCTCACCTCCTATCCATAAGGTGATGGCTGTACCCCTCACACCCTTTTTTGTGTAAGAAAAAACGACCAAATCATTTACCTCTTTTAAAACTTCAGCTTTTTCGATTTTGCTAATTTCTCCTGAAAATACACTCACCGTATTTTGGAAGGCTTTATAGGATATTTTTGGTTTTTCTATACTTCCATCCGAGGCCACTTTCAAAAGACCCTTTGAATTGAGGCCTTCCAGATGGTCGCCCATGGCATAATGCATGTCTGAAATCTGAAATACACTCGTAACATCTACGCCGTGGCCCATGTCGCCAAGCATCCTTCTCAGCACCCATTTGGCCTGTGAAATTTCAGACCAGTCATATTTCGTCATCGCCCCAACAGATTGGCCTTTGGGAGTACTGGGTGCACCATTTTCTCCCTGCCAAAGTTCAATTTCAGGGTCAAAGGAGCTAACAAGTTCTCTTAATTTAGCTACTGCCGAATAGGATCTCTCCGGCACAGAATTATAGCCATGAAATGAAAGCACATCAAATTGATCCAATTTGTTTTTAGCCTTTAAAATATCCAGAATTGACTTTACATATTCTGTCCTACTCAAACCTGCAAGGCCTAGGGCAATAATTTTAGAATCCGGTTGGATACTTTTGATAATATCCCCAGTACGAACATGAAAAGCAGCAAACTCCTCGGCTGACATTTTTTTACTGATATCCGGTTCATTCCATATTTCCCATTCATTAACTTTGTCCTTATACCGATAAACCATGGCTTCAACCCACTGATCCCATGCTTCCAACGCCTCTTCTGAGGTGGGTATTCCTCCGGCTAAAGCGGCATCCCCACCACCTTCATAAATGGGATTACCATAGGAAACCTGCAGCCATGGTTGCACACCTTGGGACAAAGCATCATCAATTATTTGATCCAACCATTCAAAATCATAAACTCCTTTTATTTGTTCACATTTTGCCCATCCTCCTTGTAGTCGGATACGCTTTGCTCCTGATGGACCAAGGTATCCTTTATACGCATGGTAATCAGCATAATCCCGATCTAAGGTTTCGCCTCCTATAGACCACCTAGAAGATTCTATTTCCTTGGCAGAATAGGTCTTTAGTTTTCCAAGCATATCGAAAGAATAATTTTCTTGGGCCAATCCTTTTTCGTACAATAGACTGAAAAGGACAATAATAAAAATTTTAAGGTATTTCATGGTCTAAATTTATGCTTTGTCAGTTTATATTTTAAGGCCTTTCTTTCTTATTTCAAAGGAATTGCTCCCATTTATTAATTTTTATCCAAAATTTTGGTGCATCATTTTATCTATGCTGAACTCCAATTCCGCCTATGGTCATTGGGGCCTTAATATAAAAAGAAAATTACGGCCCTGTTTGATTACCTATCTCCACCATTTGCGTTTCAACCCCACTATCAAATGCAAAAAAGCCTCTAAGCTTATCCGTCTTTGAAGTCTGAGGCTTTCAACAAATGGAGAATTGATCATCATTTGGTACAAGTGAGAAACACAAATCTTAATGAACTACTTCAGCGCATATAAAAAGCGAAAAATGAAACTATTGCAGAATTATATTAAATTAAGCCATTAATAATTCAATAGACGATTCCTACTTTCCCTATGCAACTAAACTAGCCGGATCATTTATTTTTCTTGATTCCTATTTCTATGAATAAGTTCATGAATAAATGCCAGTTTTTTGCTAACCGATGGTGAAATGACAAAAGGATAAGTATCTGGAAGGCCCATGCTCCTATTCAAGCTGTTCAACGCCAAAGACAAAGAAGTCCATTGATTGAGGAGCATTGAAAAATCAACATAACTATAGGCATCCTCCGAAAACTGAGTGGAAACAATGTCTGGAATCCCCGTTAGTTTGAGGTTTATGGACAAGCCAAAGGCATAAGCAGTCTCCAGCGTATCCACCATATGAAGGTAATGCGCCCATGATTCCGCCCAATCTTCCCAGGGGTGTGCACTGGCATAAGAAGAAATAAAGTTCTCCTGCCAGTTTTCAGGAGCACCCTTACTGTAATGTGTATCCAACGCATCGGAGTAGGACATGCTTTCGTCTCCAAAAACAGACCGGAATTTTTCCAGCCATTCCGTTTCTGCGATCAATTCTTCCCAATAATAATGACCGATTTCATGTCTGAAATGTCCCAAAACGGTCCTATATACTTCGTCCATTTGTTTTCTAGCCATGGCCCTTTCTACATCGT
>NZ_CAXBOC010000071.1:0-14716 GCF_963976465.1 uncultured Cyclobacterium sp.
TTGGTCGGTAAATTTTTTGATAAATTTATTTACATGGCCAATGATGATTTTATCAACAATGTCAAAGTCCCGAGATGGATGAAAGCCTATACGACCTTTACCCAATCCAGACTGGTTAAAACGGCTACATTTAATTTAGCCACGGCAAAAAAGTTGGTGAATGACTTCTCAGAAATTAACTCTAAATCTTATGAGTTACCTCTAGGAGCTCCTGAGTTTTCCAAAGTTGATATTAACCAAATATCATTGGATAGGCAGGATGAAAAGATAAAAGTGGTATTGCTTGGGTTTATAGATAAGAAAAAAACACCTCTAGTACTAATTAATAAAATATTGGGTATAGAAAATGTAGAGTTGCATTTGATTGGTCCTATAAAGGATGATTTTCTCGAACATATTGTTCAGAGGGATAAAGTAATAGCTCATGGAGTAATGACGGGAGATCCTTTAAGTATAAAATTATTAGAAATGGATGTGGCCATAGCCCCCTATTATATGGATGATCCCAATACAGGTAGAACGCCTAATAAAATGTGGCAATATTTGGCAACCGGGAAACCTGCGGTGATAACCAATCTGCCCAATGTAAGACATTGGGAGTTCCCCAAAGGGACAGTTTACAAGGCAAATAATGACGATGAATTTGTGTCTTTTATAAAACAGGCCTTTTTGGACGATACAATGGAATTGATAAAGGAAAGAATAAATATAGCGGCTAATAATTCTTGGAGCAAAAGAGTTGATCAACTCTTGACTTTTATTGAAAAGTACTATTAATAAGTATACAGAGAAGGTCTAGAAGGGAATTGGTTTAAGGTTAACTCTTTCACCTTTTTATTGATTTGGGATAATTTCTCTTTTCGAAACCGCTTTAGTTTTTTATTGGTTGTTAATGAATTGGGAATGTATATAAGACTTGATTTTTACCTGAGTAGGGTTTGTCAAAATTATTGTTTTGGCTATAATAATTATTGTCCTAGAGGATAATGCCTCTAGGTGCGAATTCTTACAAATGTTACCTAAAAAATATTACAATGAGTGAATCAGTTGATTTTTTTACCTCTTTTGGCCAATTGGAAGCCTTTTGTTCCCAAGAGGAGTATAAGGGGTATGACCCTTACGATAGTTTGAATAGTAGGCTGTTTCAGGCTGTTCCTTTGCTTTCAAAATCACGTTTTGCAAAACTTGCTTGGACGCAATTCTTTAAGAGAGCACCTCTTAATTTAAGGCCATTAGTGGGTGTTCCAAAGGAGTACAACCCAAAAGCATTGGGTTTATTTCTAACTAGTTATTGTAATTTGTATGAAATTGATTCTCAATCAGCCTACCTAGACAAAATCAATTTTTTTGGAGATAGAATATTGGAGCTCCAATCCAAAGGATGGAGTGGAAGCTGCTGGGGGTATAATTTTGATTGGCAGGCTAGAGCGTTTTTTCAACCAAAATATACACCGACAGTAGTTGCTACCACCTTTATCGCATGTGCTTTGCTTGATGCTTTTGCTATCACCAAACGGGAGGAGTTTTATAAAGCTGCAAGAAGTGCTTGTGATTTTGTTTTAAAAGATTTGTATCGTACTTATGACGATAAAGGAGATTTTTCATTTTCCTATTCACCTTTAGATAAGAGTGTTGTGTTTAATGCCTCTCTTTTAGGTGCTCGGCTCTTAAGTCGGGTTTATTCCATATCAGGAGAAAAGGAATTGTATGAAGAAGCAAAGAAGGCAGTCAATTTCGCTTGTGGTTATCAACAAGAGAATGGAGCATGGAGCTATGGTACCCTGCCATTCCATCAATGGATTGACAATTTTCATACAGGATATAACCTTGAGTGTTTGTCTGATTATGCTCGGTTCACAGGGGACCAATCATTTGACAGCTATTTGAAGAAAGGCTTTGAATATTATATTCAAACATTTTTCACAGCAGAAGGGATTCCAAAATACTATAATAATAGTATTTATCCTGTAGATATTCATGCCCCTACTCAGTTACTGATTACTTTGGATAAGTTAGGTCAGTTTGAAGAATATAAAGAATTGGCCGTAAAAGTTATGAGATGGACTGTAGATAATATGCAGTCTTCCAAAGGATATTTTTACTATCAAATTAACAAACACTTTACATCGAGAATTCCATACATGCGTTGGGCCCAAGCCTGGATGTTTCTATCTTTTACTGTCTTGTTTAAAAATGATAGAAGTCTTTTCTCAAGAGGAAGTAATGACGAATGATAATTGTATACAATATTTTTAAAATAAGCCCAGATTAATTAATTGATTGTTTAGGTTATTAAAACGAAAATCTGATGAAAGAGGTAAAAAGAATTAGTATTTGTAATGTCCCTGTAGACTCCCTAACCATGGATGAAACAGTAGCATTGATAGATCAAAGCATCAAGAGGAAAGAAAATTTACATCACGTGGTGGTGAATGCAGCTAAACTGGTAAATGCTCAAAAGGATCCTGAATTAAGAGCATCAATAGTGGAATGTGATATTATTAATGCTGATGGTCAATCTATAGTTTGGGCTGCAAAATTTCTTAAGGAATATCTACCTGAAAGAGTTGCAGGCATAGACTTGATGGATAATTTGGTGGCTTTGGCGGCCAGGGAAAATTATAAGATTTTTTTTCTAGGAGCCAAGGAGGATGTTGTAAATAAGGTTGTCAAAATTTATTCAGACAAATATTCCCCGAAGATTATTGCGGGATATAGGAATGGTTATTTTGGGAAAGAAGAGGAGTTGGACATTGCCAATCAAATTAAAGAATCTAAGGCGGATATTCTATTTGTGGCAATGAGTTCTCCTAAAAAAGAGATTTTTCTAAATAAGTATAAGGATGTTATGAACGTACCCTATATCATGGGTGTTGGGGGTAGTTTTGATGTGGTCTCAGGAAAGGTAAAACGGGCCCCGGTATGGATGCAGAATATCTGTCTTGAGTGGTTTTATCGTACCATGCAGGAGCCGGGAAGGATGTGGAAACGTTATCTTACAACCAATATCGCCTTTGTGAAATTACTCTTTACTGAAAGGTTTTTTCCTTCCAATAAAAGTAAAATCTAGTATAACCTAACCGTCGCGATATTGAAAGTCAAGGATAAACCAAGATTGCTTTTAGTCAATAACTATAACATGGAAAAGGCTTATCATCTTTGGGAAAAGGGTGAAAGTGGGAGTCATCATGTTTGGGGAAAAGTAGAGTTGGAAACAAGAGGAAATGTGGAAGTTGAAATATTTCCCCATGAGAAATACCGTATACTCAATAAGATTGGTAATATTTTTGGAATAAAACACCTTGACCAACAGTTGAGAATATTATTTTATGGTAAGCATTATGATATTTTATATGCTCCCTACTCTTTGTCAAATACCAGGTTGTTGATTGTATTGAAACTATTAGGTATCTACAGAAAGCCTATTCTAGTAACCATACACCAGCCTTTTATGAAGACAAACTCCACCAATAAATTTTACCGCTGGTTGAGTAAAAAATTCTTGTTTCAATATGATGGTATCATCTTTCTAAGTGAAAAATTGAAAGAGATTGCAGTGAAAGCATTGGATATAAGGGACAAGGATCAATTGGCTAGGATTGATACAGCTCAGTGGGGACCTGATACTAATTTTTATAATAAAATCACATGCAAAGAAGGAGATAAATTAAATTATTTCATTAGTGCAGGCCATACTTCAAGAGATTATGTCACCTTAATAGAGGCTTTCAAAAAGATGGACCATGAGCTTAAAATATTTTGTACACCAAAATCTAAACCTCAGATGGATAGGCTGCCTTCTAATGTGACCATTAACTCTTCTTTCATTCCGTATGAAGCATTGCTCAAATACTACAAAGAATCTATTGCTATCTTAATTCCCTTAAAATATCCATTGATTCAAGAGGGGTGTCAAGGGATGACTAGCTTACAAGACGTAGTTGCCTTAGGAAAACCAACTGTAATCACTGAAAATCCATGTATCAATATAGATGCAGCCAAGGAAGGGTTTGGAATTACAGTTGGTAAAGGTGATGTTCAAGGATGGATCAATGCCGTTGAACTTATAGCAAATGATAAAGGTGCCCATTTAAGAATGAGTAATCAAGCAAGGCGTGTGTATAAAGAAAAATTCAACGCTGAATTATTTGGAGAAAAATTAGAGAAGGCTGTTCTCAAAATTCCTTTAAGATAGTTATATTGGAAAATTGTTTAAAGCCTGGAAATCTATTTGACATTTTTAATTAGTAAACAGAAATTAAAGGTATGAAATTGTTTGGTCTAACCAATGTTTCAATTGAGGACAAGTCAGATTATCGATTTGAGGAGTTGAATGAATCTAGGTTTATAAAAAATGTGATTGAGGAGTTAAAAGACCTTTTGCAGGAGAGGTTTGATGATTTTGAATTTTTCATTTACTCCAATCATAGGGTAAATAAAAGAGCTCCGGATTCTGGGACGGATATCATGCCACCAAGTGGGGATTATAAGTCTAATAAAAAGAAAATACTTCTTTATTTTTCAGATGAAAGAGGCTTGGACCCAAGTAGCTTTTCTGATAAATATTTTGCAATTTTTAAATCCTATATCGGAACGAAAGCTGTAGCAAGGAACGTTTTTCCATTAGCATTAGGTTTTGTAAATGCAGTTCCTGAGTTACCCAATAAACCAATTAAGGATAGGAAATACAATGTTTTCTTTAGGGGGAACTTAAACATGAATCGCATTAATTTTTATCGTGTGTTTTCAAAATTTGGTTTTTTGTTGCCTCCCGAGAAAATTTTGACCCATGATTACTACAGAAAGTTTTTGTTAAAATTAAAAAGTGATTTTAGCGCTTTCTTTCCTGAATCGATTGTAATTTTTAATAATGGATTCAAGGCAGGTTATACCCCTGAGAAATATGGTGAAGTATTGGCAGATTCTAAAATTGTTTTGTGTCCCAAAGGATTTTTTATGACAGAGTGTTTCAGACATTTTGAAGCAATGCGTGCTGGCTGCGTAATTATTTCCGAACCATTACCTGATACGCCATTCTACAAAGATTCTCCACTTATTCAAATAAAAGATTGGAACGAGGGGTGTAAGGTGGTCGAAGATTTATTGAATGACGAAAGCAAGCTAGAAGAAATTCATAGAAAAACACTTTCTTGGTGGAAGGAAAAGTGTTCAGAGCAAGCCACCGCCCGATATATTATAGAAAACATTGAAAAATTGGAGCTAAATTAAATTGGCTGCTGTATATGAAAAGGAAAATTAAAGTGCTTTTGATAAACTCATATTCCTTTGAAAAAATATATGATAATTGGAAAAATGGAATAAATCCAAGTCATTACCTCATGGGTAAAATTGAATTGGAAGAATCCGGAGAGTTTCAAGTTGATATCCACCCACATCAAAAATACAAATGGTTGGATACGGTTGGGAAGCTGATCAAAATTCCATTTCTTGATCAGCAGGTTAGAGCATTGTCTAAAATTAAAGATTACGATCTGATATATATGCCTTACCCAATCTCAATTAGCAAGTTGTTTACTTTTTTTAAATTTTTTGGGCTGCTTAAGGTTCCGGTAGTTGGTTTAGCTCATCAAAATTTTATTTATTATAAAAATAAAAACTCAATTCTGAATAAGGTGGGAGTTAAGCATTTGCGTCAAATCGATGCTTTCGCATTTTTTTCAAAAAATTTGATGTTAAAAACCCAAGAGGATTTAAAGTACAATCAATTGGAGAAAGATAATAAATGTTTTTCTGTTAGTTGGGGAGCGGATGTGGATTTTTACAAAAATATAGAAACAAAAAGGGATCAGACTGAAGTCCTTTATGCCGTTTGTGCAGGTACAGCAGACAGAGATTATGACATACTTATCAAGGCATTTGAAAATATCCCTATTAACTTAAAAATTTACTGTACACCCAACACAATTCCAGCATCTACTCATTTACCACCAAATGTTTTTATAGATACATCTTGGGTGCCATACGATCAGTTATTGGAAGAATATGTTAATTCCTCCTTTATTATCATTCCCTTAAAGGAAGAGATAAGGGAAAAGGGGAATACTTATGGGTTAACAGTATTATTGGATGCCATGGCTGTGGGCAAACCGGTGTTAATGACCCAGCATTCTTTTTTAGATATTGACATACAAAGTGAAAAAATAGGTCTTTGGGTATATGATAACACGCCGGAAGGATGGAGTAAAAAACTTCTTCAGATGGTAGGAGGAGAAACAGATCTCGACGCTATGGGTAAAAGAGCAAAACAGCTTCATTTGGAAAAGTATAATATTCGAAATTTTGCAAACCAAATGGCAAATGTTTTCAAAACAGTCTTAAGTCGAAGACGGTAAATTGTCTACCAAGGCTAATTTAATAATTCCTGCCCTACTTAATCGTATTACCTCGCTTTTTCCTATGATCGTTCTGAGGTGTTTTTTGCTCATAAAACAGGGCCTCCAATAAGTTGGGGACCCTGTGATTAGACAAAATATTATAATAATCTTTAAGGATTAACAATAAGTCGCTGTTTGTTGATGATGGTTTGCTCATTGCTGATACTCACAAGATAAATGCCCTTAGATAGATTGTCAAGAGGTACATTGAATTGATTATTAGCAGTTTTGATGCTTTCCAAATCAAAATGACTTACCAATTGACCACTCATATTGTGAATGATTACTCTTCCTTCACCAATCTCAGCATTGAGTTCCAAAGTGGCTCTCCCTTTGGCAGGGTTAGGGAAGATTCTTATTTTATCCTCATCGGTTGTTTCAGGTTCCACTTCCATTTCTTTGTATCCCCTGTTATACATTTCCTTATATCCTCTGTTAAAGGAATCTTGAGTTGTTCTCAAATTAGCAGCTATTTCTGTGCTCTTAGCGGCATTTCCTATAATTGCAATTCCGAAAATGTTAGCATTATTCACTGAAGCTGTCAATTCTAGAGCCAAAACCCCGTTAGTTACTTCAATATCCTCAAAAGACATTATAGTTGGTTTGTTATTGTTTTCGACAAAAAGATCGAAGTCCTTTTTAACCACCTCTCCTTGAATAGAAATGTCATAAACCCTTTTTCCTGCTTTAGCAGTACCCCCGGCATATCCAAACCATACTTCATTGTGCATGGTAAAGACTGTATAAGTTCCATTTGGTACAGGAACATTATAAACTAGATGTTTACCACTTCGTTCTGTTTGGAAAAGTTTTTCCACCTCTGCATTAGAATTGTTGTACCGTCCGGTATTATCACTATAATATTGGGCTGTTTTAGCTTCTGCCAAATAAGTAATACCACTTAATGTAGCATCCTCATCACTACCTGCGTTTAAGAAGAAAAGATGATCGGAACTAGGGGTCTGTTGTGGAGAATCTGTTCCTTTTTGGATAATTGATATACCGGATATTGAGGCATTGTTCACACTAGCTTCAAGAGCCAAATTTAACGTGCCATCTTTTATTTGAACATCCTCAAATGTTAAGATCGTTTGTTGGTTGTTATTGTGTACAAAGATGTCGAAATTATTAACTACTACTTCATTTTCTATAAGTATATCATATACCCTTCTCCCTTTTTTTGCAGAGGAGCCTCCTTTACCAAAATAAAGCTCATTGTGATAAGTCTTAACGGTGTAAGTACCATTTTCTAGAGGTATATCAAAGTTCAATTGTTTGGCATATCGTTCTGATTGGAAGATTTTATCATCGCTGGCACTGCTGTTTGAATAGATTTTCGAGGAAGAACTATTGAAATAGTCGTTACCGGGCTCGAAGCTGGTTTCTTCAAATACTACTGCCTCAGAATGGCTGGTATTGATATGCATTTCGAAACTTTCTGATACATCTGGCTTATTAGGGGATGCTGATGAAACGGGAATTATACCTATTCCGGAAATAATACTATTGTTAGCAACCGCAGTGAGGTCTATATTTAAAAAGCCATCACTTACTTCTACGGAATTGAAGGTTAGAATAGTCTCTTGGTTATTATTTTCTAGATATAGGTCTAAATTATTTTTTACTAATTCACCTTCAATAGAAATGTCGAATACTCTTTGACCTGCCTTCTCATACCTGCCACTTTTTCCGAAATAGACTTCATTGTGGTAAGTTTGTATTGTGTAAGTTCCATTTTCAAGAGGGATTTCAAACAAAAGATTATCTTCAAATCTTCCTGATTGAAACAAGACTTCATTGCTAGCTTCCTGATTGTTAGAAATATTTGATCCTTTAGAGGCAAGGTATTCCCGATCAATTCCTTGAAATTTCTTACCATCATAATTAACAGTTCCTGTAAACCCAATATGGTAATAAGTAGCTTCTAATGTTTTTTCTAATTCATTTTCAGCTGGTATGCTTTCATTTTCTTCGATAATTTTCTCATTAACCGTGAATTCAATTTCAGATGAAGTGTTTACTATACCACCTTTGCTAGTAACAGTAGCCCATACATAATTTTCTCCAGATGGGATTTCATCTAAAACAGCCAAAAATGGTTTTTCAGTGCAGGTACCTACTAAATTCAAACCACAATAAAATTCAATTTTTTCGATATTGTCGTCCAAATTGGTGATTTCACTGATCAGTGTAAGCTGGTCTCCTTCTTCTATATCACTAATATCTTCCTTAATAAATAACTCAATAGAAGGTTGCTTAACAATTTCAAGGGAGGAAGGTATAATTGCAACGGCAGAGATTAAAGCGTTATTTGTAGAGGCTTTCAAATCCAAGTTTAAATATCCATCCTTAACTTCGATGTTGTTAAAGGTAAGAATAACTTCTTGGTTATTGTTTTCTTTATACAAATCTAGGTCTTCCCTTACTACTTTGCCCTCCAAGGCAATGTCAAATACGCGTTGACCTGCTTTCTGAGACTTTCCATTCTGACCAAAGTACAGTTCATTATGGTAGGTTTGGATGGTATAACTACCATTTTCTACGGGGATTTTGAACAGAAGTTCGTTGTTAAATCTTGCCTCCTGGAACAATGGTTCATCACTTCCGCTTTCGTTTGTTGAGACATTTGTTCCTGTAGAAAGCAAATATTCGCTATTTAGTTTTTCAAATGTATTACCATTGTAAATAATCTGGTCATTATTTCCAAAATGGTAATATGAACCTTCAGTTGATTTTTGAGGTTTCTCAACCACCTCATCCTTTTCAATTATATTAGCGCTTGAAACACGGATCAGAACCATTGAACTATAGGCAGGTATGGTTACTTTTCCGGAGAATCTCTCCAATTTGGCATTAACATATTCTCCTGCCAATGCGATTGTTTTACTATTTTTAGTAGGGTTGTACTCAAATAAAATTTCTTCATCAGGATTAATGAAAGATGCCTCAACTTCTATAAGTTCCAAGTCATCTATCCAATATGTGAAATTTTCCTCATTTACTGCTATCATCAGTGAAACTTCATCGGCATCCACATATGGGGAAATAAGGACTTCATTATTACTTACTTGAGAAGTTATAGAGAAAGTGCTCATGGCTGAAAGTTGTTCCCATGGACTTCCTGTGTATCTTAAATAGGCTTGAATATTACCTTCTTTATTTGAAACAGCATTAAATTTGAGTAAGTAGGTTTTGGTTTTTTCTAAACGGCCTAGATTTATTTTAAGTGAACTTTTTCCGGAGGAGCTAACTTTCATGGCTCCACCGTTTAATTTGTTATTGCTGTCCCACGACTGTGTACAGTTATTGCAGGATACGCCCCTGGTATTGCTGTTAAATGCAGCATTCTCATAAAAAAGATCACCAATTTTTTTAGTTATTGAGTAAGTAGCAATATCTACTGTATTGCTAATTGATTGAATATCTTTTGCAAACTTATCTTTCCATTGCTTAAGGTCATCCATAGCACTATAAGTTTGTCCATTTTTTTCGTACTGACTTTCTATGCTAAACTCGTCTCCAAAAGGTCTGAAAAAATAGTTATAATTAAAGTCAGCCATGTCAACGAGATCGTTTTTATAGGACTTTACAGCATAAGAGCGTTGATCAGTAGTTTTTGAAAAATACTGATTGTTTTCGATGGTAATGTTTCTAGTATCTTCTCCTATGTTACTGTTTCCTAAGGTGATTGAAGCACTTGCGTTAAAAAAAGTATTGTTCGAAACCTTAATAGTGTTTGCATTGGACATTTTTAGACCGCTGTTTCGAATATTGCCCACAGTGTTTTCAGTTATTTCAATATTGTTAGAGTGATCATCTAAGAAGATTCCTTCGGCGAGAGGTTTGTAATTAATACCTTTGTCAGGGATCCCTCCCTCACTTCCCATACTGTTGATAACAATATTCCCTTGAATTTTTCTTCCTTTATAACCTTGATATTGAACCCCACCAAAGGTGTAAATACCTCCCCCGTCACCTTTTATCTGACAGAATTTGTCGACAAAGTTGTTTTTTACTGTAGTGTAGTTGCCATTGAATTGAATGCCGTTAAATCCAGAATTGATTACGTGGTTGTTTTGAACCAAGATATTGTCGCCATAAGCAAATATTCCTATCCCAGCTGCATCTTCATTTTGTGTTCTACCGGCTATCAATGCTGTATTACTGATTACATTATCTCTTATGATGGCATTGTCATTTCCATACCTAAGGTATAAAGCATTGTTATAAGTGTCGTTTATGTTACTTCTTTCTACCAACAAATCCAAAACTTCTAATGATAGAAGACCATTTTCTCCCGAAAAGTTGATTTCAGAATCACTGATTTTAATGTTGTTTCCGCCCTCTAATCTGATGGCACTTTTGTTTGCACCTTTAAAGTTTATGTTTTCTATACTGATGTTAGTATCTCGATAGTCTTTTATAAGTAGGTTATCAAGTGTACTTACCTCTACCTTCAAAGAAGATGGGGTGTTGGTGCCGAAGTATACGTTGATTTTTTTGGTTGAAGGATTGAAGTACCATTCTCCAAAACTATCAAGGGTGTTAATGTGGTTTTGAATAAAAAAACCATAGTCTTTTTGAGCCTTATAGGCACTGTTATTTCCATTGTAACGAATCTGTCCACCATTGTGAGAAGATATTTGATGGGTGTCAATTATCCACTGGTTCTTTTTGATAACTACTTCACCATTATTCCAAGAAGGAGATCCGCCCAACTCACTGCTTGAAATTAAGTAGTTACTCACTAAATCTTCAATTTTAAGATAACCTTCATTGGCAACATCGCTATTGGGGTATCTTCCCAGTTCATGAGCTTCGCCATTGATCAATAAAACCTCAATAGTGTTGGTATTGATTGATGATTGGCTTTCATATACTCCATTGCCAATAGCTCTCCAAGCACTTACAGTTTCAAAAGAGGTGATGACAGGTTTAGCCCCTGACCCGTAAGCTCCAATCTTTATGGGAGCATTTGAAGTTCCGGATGCACTTATATGTAACGTGCCGAAAAAAGTTTCACCTTTATTGAATAAAATGGCATCCCCAGGCTTGAGGTAATTAAATACTGAATTGACCTTATCAATAGACTTCCAAGGGGTAGCAGGATTTTGAGCTTCTGCCATTGATCTGCTGTCATCACCTCTTTCTTGAGAAACGTAGTAATTGGCTGCAAAAATATTAGAAAGTGGTGCTGCCAATAAAAATAGAACGGTAAGAGAGAAAAGTAACGCTTTCATGGTGCTGTAGTTTTAAGTTAATTTTATTATTGTTTTACATTTTCCTTTTCAGGAGCTTGTAAACTTTTTGTCCCACTTTTTTTGATTTATAAAGTCTCAAAATGGTATTTCAATTAAAAGAATCTTGTTTTTTGATTTTCATATATATCAAAATGAAATTCTAAAAAAGATTACTATTCCAATAATAAACGGTATAAAATTTTATAATGCAAATATTCTCTCAGCTAGAGGTAGTGTGTAAAAAGAGCTGATATTGATTATTTTCAGTAGGTGAAAAGTATATTGCTTTTGGCAAGCTAAATTTTGTTGGTGATCTAAATTTTTTTGATGAAATTTTTTTTTATTTTTTTTAAAATTTCTAATGTGTTGATATAATTGGAGGTTTTTAATGAAATTATACTGATTTAATTGATGTGTAGAAGAAGAAGTTGAATAAGGCTTTAGCGATAAATAAAAAAATTAATAAAGAGGTGTAGATTTTTGTAGCTGTGTAAGCCTAAGAAAATCAGTGCTTTTAGGGTGGTATTTAGTGGGTAGGGTTTAATTTAACCCCCATAATTTGGAGCTGATTGAAAGATCATGGGGGTCAAATAATGGAAGTAAGAGGTAATAATGTTTTTGATTTAACTCGGAATATGTTTTAGGATTATTATTCGGTGCTGAAATTGAAATCGGCCATTTCTTTGCTATTTTCAATTTCACCCTAGCAGTGCTATGCTGTAATATCCAAATAGTCTGATTTTTTTGCGATTGTAATATTTATCGCAAATTCTATTGTATAATCGGGTTTTATTATATCTGTTCGCAATTATAACAAAAAAAAGGGCCTTGTTTTAACCAAGGCCCTTTTCACTAAATTTTTAAATTCTGTTTTAAGGAGTAACAGCGAGCCTTATGCGCTCAATAATACCTGTTTCGGAGGTTAGGGTAATGATATAAACTCCTTGTCTTAGGTTTTGAACCGGTATTTCATAATTTCCATTTGAATTTTTTACTTCTTCTGCATTTATAAATGAAATTAGCTGACCATTGAAATTGTGGATGCTGATAAAGAAATCTCCTAAATCCTGACCGGTTTGGAGGGTAGCATAAGAACTAGCAGGATTTGGGAAGATTTTATTTTCTAAAGACGTATTGAAACTATTTTCTCTCGTAAAGGTATTGGTAGAAGCCTCTTCAGTTTCAGTAATCAATTGTCTTAAATTGCTATTACCTAAATTGAATTTTTCACTTGGGAAAACTGCAATCCCGGACACCAAAGCATTATTTATACTTCCTTCAAAGTCAAGGTTCAATACACCATCGGTTACTTTAATGTTTTCAAACCGTAAAGTTACAGGCCGGTTTGAATTTTCAACATATAAATCAACCTTGCTCTTTACTGTGGTGTTTTCAATATTAATATCAAATACCCGATTATTTTCTCCTGTTTTGGAAGTAATCTCTCCAAAGTAGTTTTCATTATGATAGGTAATTACAGTGTATTCTCCGTCTGATACTGGGAATTGATAATTTAAAGATTTACCAAAACGATTGGACTGAAACAATTTGTCAGAACTAGAACTAGGGACATTGTAAGGATAAGAGTCAGAAGGTATCTGAATTTTACTGCCCTCAGAAACGAAGTTAACCCCCTGAAAATCTGTGTCTGTGTCGCTTCCTACATTGATGAAAAAAGAGTCTGTTTCTAAATCATTATTTAATCCACTCATAGGGATAATTGCTATTCCGGCAAGGAGGGCATTATTTACAGAAGCCTTAAGCTCTATTTTAAGTTCGCCATTCTTTACCATTATGTCGTTAAAAATCAAATTGGTCTCCTGATTACCACTTCGGGCAAAAAGGTCAAGATCATTTTTAACTAACTCATTCTGAATGAATATATCAAAAACCCTCATTCCTGTCTTCCCATCAGGATTTTTTTCTCCAAAATAATTCTCTATATGGTAGGTTTCTACCCTATAAACTCCATTTTCGACCGGTATTTTATATATTAGGTTTTCCGCAAATCTAATCGTTTGAAATATCGGTGAGTTGGAGGCGTTTTTGTTTTCCGAAGTTCCGGAATTTGAGAAGTACTTAGTAGAATAATCAGATACGAAAAGATTTCCCTCATGGAATTCATCATCAACTCCACCTACATTGATGAATTTAGCCCCACTTAAATCTGGAATTGGTATTTCTACGTCTAATCCTTTTTCAACGATAGAAAAACCGGAAATTATAGCGTTGTTGCTTGAGGCTGAAAGGGTTAAGTCTAAATTTCCATCCTTTACCTCAATGTTTTCATGGGTGAGGACAACAGGTTCGTTTTTGCTTAAATTATATAAATCAAGTTCTGAATACTTGGTTTCGTTTTCAATCTTTACATCAAATACTCGCTTTCCTTTGCTGCCAGTTACCCCGTTTAGACCAAAATGAACCTCTTTGTGGTAGGTTTTGACTGTATATATGCCATTAGGGACAGGTATTTGGTAGTAAAGGTCCTCGTTAAACTCAGCTGAACCAAATAAGGTTCCATCTTGATCTCTACTATTTGAACTACCTGATTTTATATCAATTGTTTTAGTAGACACATATTCATTACCCTCATAATTCACCTTATCATTCGAACCTAAATTGACATACAAAGAATAACCATCGCCTACTGATGGGGGGGTGTATTTGTTTTCTTCAGAATTGATTTCAATAGATATGGAAGAGGAACTTGCAATCGTTTTGTCGCTATCGTTTATAAGCACCGCCTTTACTGAATGATTTCCAGTGGATGTGTTTTTCCAAGTTATGCTGAATGGATGATCTGTGCTACTCCCGATCAATTGATCTCCACTATAAAAATCAACTTGCTTGATATCCTCATGTGAAGGGGTTACCTCTGCAGTGATTTTGATTGCCTCACCCACTTGATAATTGCTATTCGAACTAGGGGAAGCTATACTGACTTTATGTTCAATAGCGGGAGGAGGTGTAGGCTCAGTGGTTTCGCTTGAGGTTTTGACTAATAATACAGACGAGTAAGGCTCTATTTGTATTTGTCCTGAGTGTGAATTATTCTGCAAATCTTTAAAAGTCCCATTTAAT
>NZ_CAXBOC010000072.1:0-14690 GCF_963976465.1 uncultured Cyclobacterium sp.
CAATTCCTCCCGCATATCCGGCACCTTCTCCACAAGGGTAAAGCCTGTTGATTTGAAGATGTTCGAAGCTTTCTTTGCCCCTTGGGATTCTTACAGGTGAAGATGTACGGCTTTCTACACCTACAATCTGGGCTTCGTTGGTGTAATAGCCCCTCATCTTTTTATCCATCATCGGCAATGCCATGGCCAGCCTTTTTGCGATAAAACCCGGCAAAAACTCGTGCATATTGACACTATTAAGTCCCGGCTGATACGAAGTATTTGGCAGGTCCTTACTTTGCCTGTTTTTCACAAAGTCCACCACCCTTTGAGCAGGAGCAACCTGAGACCTTCCTCCGGCTTCCCAAGCAGCACGTTCCACTTCCTGCTGGAAAACCAATGCTGCAAGTGGACCATAATGGCTGTATTTGTCCAGATCTTCTAACTCTACAGCCACAACCATACCAGAATTGGCAAATTTACCATCTCTTCTGCTTGGGCTCATCCCATTGACCACCACTTCCCCGGGAGAAGAAGCCGAGGGCACAATAAACCCACCTGGACACATGCAAAACGAAAATACACCTCGCTGTTTTCCGTCCAACACGGTTTGTTGTACAAGGCTATAGGAAGAGGCCGGCAAATAAGGACCTCTATCCGATTGACAATGGTATTGAATTTTATCGATTAATTTTTGCTCATGTTCTATGCGAACACCTAAAGCAAATGGCTTTGCTTCAATTAAAACCTTTTGCTTGTGTAGCAAATGAAAAATATCTCTGGCAGAGTGTCCTGTAGCTAAAATTACTCCCAAGCCCATCATTCGCTCCCCTTCGCTTGTCACTACCCCTTTAATGGAACCTTTTTCTAAAATGAATTCGGTAACTTTTGTTTCAAATCGTACTTCTCCTCCTGCTTCCAGGATGCTTTCTCTGAGTTCAGCAATCAACACAGGTAATTTATTGGTGCCTATATGGGGGTGGGCATCTACTAAAATATCCTCCTTGGCTCCATGGGCTACCAATATCTCCATTATCCTGCGCAAATCCCCTCTCTTTTTTGAACGGGTATAAAGTTTCCCGTCTGAATAGGTTCCTGCACCACCTTCTCCAAAACAATAATTAGAATCAGGATTAACAATATGTTCTTTATTCAATGCTGCCAAATCTCTACGACGCGAACGAACATCCTTTCCCCTCTCCAAAACAATCGGTTTTTTCCCTAGCTCAATGGCTCTCAACGCAGCAAAAAGTCCTGCCGGACCAGCGCCAACAATTACTATAGGGTCACAATTTGACACATTGGGATAGTCCTTACCTCTGCTAATAATTGGCTCAGGTGTTTGCCCGCTGAAAACTTCTACAGTAACATTTATTTTTACCTTTCTACTCCTGGCATCAATAGACCTCTTAGTTGCCCTAATAATAAGGTCTTTGTGGTGGGAAAGCCCTGATTTTTCCGCTACAATTTTATTGAATAAAGCTTCATCATAGGCTTCTTCGGGACTTAAAGCCAGCTGCAATAGTTTTTTCATATTTTATTTTTCCACCACATCTAGCAATTCCGAGTCCACCCATCGTTTTCCCCATTCTTTAATCTCTAACTCTGTCCACAATTCCGGATAAAAAATTACTTTCTGAAACCTGGGAGGTAAAAACTTTTGCCAATTGGTACCGCCGGTGGCAGCTATGTCCATAGGATTTTTGTGCAGGTATTTTACCGCTGATTTATAGTGCGCAAGCGGCCAAAAAACATTGGCTTTCTCATCCAGCTCTTTCATCAAACTGGTCAATTCATCATCTTTCTCATCCAGATAAACGTACTTTTTCCACAAGTTATTTTTCCTGAATTTTGATATCAACTCCTTTAATTCTGTCCCATATTTTTCTTCAAAAGACTTTAATGTCAAGGTTTTCTCTCCGGTAGCCAATTCTTTGGCCCCATATTGCCAATATAGAATATCGAATAAGCTATCTATACTGGTAAGATTAATATCTTTATAGTCTTCTCTTTGCTCCAGATATACCAGGTTTTGTATGTCTGTGCACATGATTTCTATCATTCTATATTGGGCACTCTGAAAGCCGCTTGCGGGAAGCAAAGACATCCTAAACTTCATAAATTGCTCTCTTTCCATTCCCTTCCACATGACAGCAAAGGAAGAAATCAATAAATCAAAATACATGATGACTCTTTTTAGCCGATCTTTAAAAAATTTAAGGGTAATATTTTCAACCGCAGCCATTTGTTCCAGCTCCCACAAAATTAAGTTGAAGTATAGCTCGGTAATCTGATGGTAAATGATAAAGATTTTCTCGTCTTTAAAAGAAGTTCTAGGCTGTTGTAGCGTGAGGAGGGTGTCCAAATTTATATAATCCCAATAATTAAGGTAATCTGCATGCAGAAGCCCCTCAAGGTAAGAAGATAAATCCTGTCCTGAGGCCCTGAATTTTTCTTCCAGAAGTTTTATTTTATCTACTATTTCTTTTTCGGGATATTTATTTTCCATGCAGGTTGCCGCAGCATTATTTCATTAAAACACGCTTTACAGATTTATTCTCGGAGAAAACCGAGCATTAATCCTTTTCAAATGGCAAATTAACAAGATTTTGCGTAATCAACTCTTGTATTCACCAAAAATAGCCCAACACTGACTTACATCATTCAATTGAAACAATCATCTTATCCTACTTTTTATCACCACTGTTTTGGTGGGCGTCAATGGATCATTGCTAAAGAAAGTAATGGTTTTATGGTCGATACCCTTTCGCCCTTTCGGGTCAAAGGAAAACACAAGGTCCACTTTTTCCCCTGCTTTTAAATCTTTCGCACTCAGCTCATAGGTCAAACATCCACAATTGGTTACAATTTTTCGTATGTTCAGTGTTTTAGGTCCAGTATTCTCAAGCGTTAAAATCCTTGAAACCACATTTTCAGCACTTATTTTACCCAAGTCAATTTCCATTTCATCAATGGAAAGTTTGGGAACTTCATCCACTTGACTTAGTGGTAGCGGAGGAAAGTACTCATGAATGGTAGCCATTAAATGAAGGGGGACATTGAATCGGTCTACTGATAAAAATGACAGTAAAACAGAATCACGAAGAAAACCTAAATCCTCTCTGGAAGCAGGGTCGTATTCAATTTCTAAAACTCCCCTACTATTCCTTTGGACCAAGGCAGGCTCCATTTTTACCTTGATAAAAGGGGGAATACTATCCTGTTTTAAATTGAGCTGGATGGGAAAATCATTGAAATTATAAAAATCAAGAAATTTAATCTTGGGTTTGTTGGTATAAAGGGTGCCGAAATTATTTTGGCTGAAAACAAAACCCAAGCCATTGTGCTTTACTTTATAATGATCTTCAGGGTTTTCCGGATAATGAATATTAACCCCTTCCAAAAACAATGAATCTCCTGAAGGTTTAACATTGGTTTTCACCAGGATCATTTTGGAGAAAGTCCCCCCTCTGGTTTCCGGGTCGAAGGTAACCTGAAGGTGTCCAACTTTATTGGGTGCCAAAGTATCTGCTGAATAGGCTACCACGGCACACCCACAGTCTGTGATCACTTCTTTTATATAGGCATTGGAGTCTGTTTGGTTTAAATAATAGTAATCTGCCACCTTTACTTCATTTTCCGGCAAGACGCCTCCAATATTGATCAAATTATTTTCCCAAATCAGACCCTCTTGTCCAACTTCCTGACTATGAACACCTAGGATATTGGAAAGCATTATCACACCAACATTTAATAAAAACACTATGTACTTCATATTGGCAAATAACGTTAAAATAACCGCAAATTATTGTTTAAATTCCTTAAATTTGTGTCAAAAAAATAATAATGGCAAGAGTACTCACAGGTATACAAAGTTCAGGAAAACCGCATTTAGGGAATATTTTGGGTGCAATAAAACCAGCCATAACCTTGACAAAAAATGAGGCCAATGAATCATTTATCTTCATTGCAGATTTTCACTCCCTTACCACGATCAAGGATGCAGCGACAAGAATAGACAATGTCAATGCTGTAGCTGCAGCTTGGATGGCTTTCGGATTGGATATCAACAAATCTGTATTTTACCGACAGTCAAGGGTTCCTCAAGTAACTGAACTCACTTGGTACCTGAGTTGCTTCACACCTTATCCCATGCTAGCCAATGCCCATAGCTTTAAGGACAAATCAGATCGTTTATCAGATGTAAATGCCGGATTGTTTACCTACCCTGTACTGATGGCAGCAGATATTCTGCTATATGGTGCTGATTTGGTGCCTGTAGGTAAAGATCAATTGCAACATTTAGAAATTTCCAGAGACATTGCCAGTGCCTTTAACCACCGTTTAGGAGATGAAGTATTAAAAATACCGGAACCACGAATCAGTAATGAAGTGATGATTATCCCGGGTACAGATGGGCAAAAAATGAGTAAATCTTATAACAATTACATCGATATTTTCCTCCCCGAAAAGCAACTAAAGAAAAATGTCAATACCATTGTAACCGATAGCACTCCTCTGGAAGAACCAAAAGACCCTGATGTATGTAATGTTTACAAACTGTACAAGCTAATCGCTAGCGAGGAACAAACTTTGGCTTTGCGTGAAAAGTATTTGGGAGGAAATTTTGGTTATGGACATGCTAAAAAAGAATTACTGGGTTTAATTCTAGATAGCTATAAAAATGAGCGGGAGCAATTCAACTATTATATGAACAACCTTCCGGAATTGGAAGCAAAACTTGAAGCCGGGGAAGAAAAAGCCCGAGAAGAAGCCGGTGAAGTTTTATCTGTGGTTAGAAAAAAACTTGGCTTTGGATAAAGGCTGTATCTCAAGTTTTGATTAAGGCTTGATATATTATTTCTAACAAGGAAAGGATAAAAAAAACAGGTGCAAAAACACCTGTTTTTTTTATTTTATAATTTTTAGTTCTTTTAAAATTCATCAAAAAACTGGCAATCAGTCAAAACTTAATTATTGATTAAACTCGGATTATTTAATAGATTAGTAACGAACTGATAGACAATAATATTGATTGAATATTTCTTCTATTTATCTGGATCTCCAAAGGTCTTTTAATGATCTCCCATTGATTACCATGACAAAACGTGTAGGGTTTGGCACCAATACTATCCTCACATCTTGCCCATCAAATTGTTCTGACTCAATTGGGACACCTTCCCTACCTTGAACATCATAGGTAATGACGCCTCTTGCATCCGGCAACATTGGGATGTATTTGTTTGCCAAATAAGCAGAAGGAAGAAGTACTTCATTGTCGGACACCAATTTGGCATAAATGTCTTCTAATTTACTTTCCAGTTCATCTCCAAACTCCTCATTCAAATCATCTTCAAGGTCATGCATTTCCTCCTCGATGTCATCATATTCCGGGTCTGCATAAGTTATTTCACTCAACTTAATTCGCAATTTAACGATCTTGGTGAGTTCCACATCTAATTTCTCAAAATCCATATAAGCTATTACTATTATATTTTTTAAATAGATGAAGGTAAATAATATGAAACCATATTCCAACTTAGAATTATTAAAAGTATGGCAGCCAACTTATTATTTTATCCTAGGGAAAAATCTAAAGACTCATTAAGGCTTAATCCATATAAATGCTTATATTTTGGCTATAATTCTCAAACCATAGTAATTTTTTTTTAAAAATATGACTGACACAATCATAATCGAAAAAGCACAAGCTTGGCTTAATAGTAACATCGACGAAAAAAGTAAAGCAGAGATACATGCTTTATTAAATGCTCAAGATCAAACGGAACTAATAGATTCCTTTTATAAAGATCTAGAGTTTGGCACAGGAGGTTTAAGAGGATTAATGGGGGTGGGTTCCAACCGAATGAATGTTTACACCATTGGTATGGCTACACAAGGTCTGGCAAATTACCTTAAAGCTTCTTTTCCAGAAGAGGAAATAAGCCTTGCTATTACCCATGATTCCAGGATCAACAACACGCTTTTTGCAGAAACTACGGCCAATGTTTTAACCGCCAATGGCATTAAGGTAAAATATTTTAGAGACATCAGGCACTATGGTTGTCAGAGTGGGGTGATGGTCACAGCTTCCCACAACCCTAAAGAGTACAATGGCTATAAAGTATATTGGGACGATGGAGGCCAAGTGGTGGCACCTCATGACAAAAACATCATTACCGAGGTATTGAAAATCAAATCTATCGATGATGTAAATTGGGCCAAAGACGACAGTTTAATAGAGTATATTGAAGAGGATTTCGATGCCATATACCTTGATGAAGTCAAAAAATTAAGCATGTCACCGCTGACGAATTTAGCGGAAAAAGACATGACCATTGTTTTTTCACCAATCCATGGGGCCTCCGGAAAAATGGTTCCTGACGCCCTAAAGGTTTTCGGTTTTGAGAATGTTCATGTAGTCAAAGAACAAATCGAACCGGACGGTAATTTCCCCACGGTTAAATACCCTAACCCGGAAGAAACAGAAGCTCTGGATCTATCTATTAAGCTTGCCAAAGAAATAAATGCAGAACTAGTCTTGGCATGTGATCCGGATGGAGACAGGTATGCCGCGGTTGTTAAGAATGAAAACAATGACTATGAATTACTAAACGGTAACCAAACAGGTGCGCTGATCATCTATTATCTGCTCAATATGTACAGAGAGCAGGGAAGACTTACCGGAAACCAATTTACTGTAAGCACGATAGTGACTACAGGTTTACTGGGAGAAATCAGTAAAGGGTTTAATGTAGAATATTTCGATGTCCTAACAGGTTTTAAAAACATTGCAGCAGTAATATTAGCTAATGAAGGCAAAAAAGAATTTATTGCCGGTGGAGAAGAGAGTTATGGGTTCCTGGTAGGTGATTTTGTTAGAGATAAGGATGGAGTTTCAGCCTGTGCAGTAGTGGCTGAAATCATGGCTTATTACAAACAAAAAGGCCTAAATATTATAGACGTCTTGGCTGAAATTTACATGAAATACGGGTTTTACAAAGAGGCCCTCATTTCAATCACTAAAAAAGGAAAAGACGGCGCCGAGCAAATTCAAGAATTGATGAAGGGTTTTAGAACCAACAAGCCTACCTCAATCAACGGAATTGCCGTTACCAAGATTGTGGATGTACTAGAAAGCGTCATATATGACATGAAATCCGGTACAGAGGAAAAATTGGATCTGGATAAATCCAATGTCATACAGTTTTATCTTGAAGATGGTAGCAAAATTTCTGCAAGACCATCAGGGACAGAACCTAAAATCAAATACTACATCTCTGTCAATGAAAATTTACCTAACAGAGAGGCGTACAGGGCCACAGAGGCTTCCCTAGAAGCAAAAATCAGTGCTTTGAAATCATTCTTTGAATAAATTACAAGATAATGCCGGTGGTTGAGCCGGCATTATTTTTTTCGCCTTTCAATTCCCTTGTTTCTTTTTGGCGTAAACCCCGAATAGGTAAGAGAAAATAACCGTTCCTCCTGCGATTGTAGGAATATAAGGATGATAAATAACCCTAAAGAAGTACAGTATATATACGATAGCCGCAATAAGCCCAATTAAGGCAACGATAATTTGAAGATTCTTCAGCATAATTATTTCAAAGTAAAACTTATGGTATGCTCTCCCCTAGATAGCTGAAAGGAAGCACTTTCAAAGGTTGGGGCAGAAAAAGTGCCCCTTGCGTCATTAGAAAACCCATAGAGATCTTTGGGTATGCCAAACAAATTTTTACGCATTACACCATCCCCATCAACATCATGAAATGCAGAGACTGCATAAACCCCTGTTTCCAAATTCTTAAACTTAAATACTGCCTTCCCCGATTGAACCTTGGCAGACGCAGTTTCAATTGCCGCAGAAGCCTGATCAGGAAAACCTTTTGCTCCCTTAAACAATAAGAGTTGCACGAGGCCTGCATTTTCTCCTTGGACATCAACTTGAATGGTCAAATTCGTACTGTTTTCTGAAAGGGAAAGCCCCATAAGCAAAGTAGATAGGATAAGTATGGCTTGGTTTATCATTTTGCTAAAGTACGCAATTGATCTATCTTACCTGAACTTGTTAGCTTGAATTGAGGAAAAAACAAGATTTGTTTGGGGTTATGGAATTTTGGAAGCAAGCTTTTCGCTTTTTGAAGCAGTAATTCCCCTGCTACAGCATTTTCCTTTCCTTCAATAACCAAAGCCAATGCCTGTCCTAACTTGTCATCTTTGATACCTGTTAAAAAAAACATGCTTTGCGGAAAATACAATTGAACCAGGTCTCCAATTTCTGCTGCAATTTCTTCCGGATGTAATTTTACACCCCCTGAATTCACCACACGATCAGCCCTACCTTTCCATGTAAAAGCATCTTCACTTTCGAGCTTTACAATATCATTGGTTTGCAACCAAGAATTGCCCCCCATGGGAGCTAGAATCATAAGGCGATTGGAGTCATCTACTTTTATCTGTACATTAGGCAAGGCCCTGTAAATGAGATCGCCATTGCTTTTTAAATCGGCAAGGGCAATGTGAGAAACTGTTTCTGTCATTCCATAAGTCTGGAAGAGCCTGCCCGGTAACCGGCTCAATTGCGCTCTCAACCGTGAAGAAATGGGGGCACCACCTATGATAATATTTTTTACTTGGCTCAAAGCTAAGGTTCCATTCTCTGAAGTCAAACTATTTTCCACTTGCAAAGGAACCAAAGCAACAAAATCAAAATGTTCATTTTCAAAACCCTTCAGAGGGTTAGCATCAGCCGCAATGACTTTTAATTCACCTTCCCATTCCAGCGCCCTGACAAGCATCATTTTGCCGGCCACCTTTTCTGTATCCAAACAACAGAGCATTTTACAGCCTTTGCTAAATCCGAAAAACGTTTTGGTAGCCTTTGCGCTTTCTTCCAATTGTTCTCGGGAAACTGTCACTTTCTTAGGCAAGCCTGTAGATCCTGAGGTTTGTAAGACAAAGCTATCCTTGCCATTTAACCATTGCTCACAAAAAGCGAAAGCTTCTTTAAAAGGATTAGCCAGATGATGGCCTTCACCCTTTCGTATCTGGTTTATTGTATAAGTTGTATCCCCGAATGTTATCATAGGTTTTTGGCTGTACAAAATAAATAAATTATGAACTCTCAGCCATAATCAGCAGGCTTAATTTTACAAAATTAAAATAGCCTGTTAACTTGCAATAAAAAATCAACCTGGAAATGATCAATTGGAAAACAGTAAAAGAATACAAGGACATTACTTATAAGAAATGTGAAGGTGTGGCCAGAATTGCCTTCAATAGGCCTGATATTAGAAATGCTTTTCGCCCCCAAACTACCAGTGAACTTTATGATGCCTTCCTGGATGCAAGGGAAGACGTAAACATTGGCGTGGTATTGCTTTCTGCAGAAGGCCCTTCCTCCAAAGATGGGGTCTATTCCTTTTGTAGTGGCGGAGATCAAAAAGCAAGGGGACACCAAGGCTATGTAGGAGAAGACGGAATGCACCGCTTGAACATTTTGGAGGTTCAACGCCTTATCCGCTTTATGCCAAAAGTGGTCATAGCTGTAGTTCCGGGCTGGGCAGTTGGTGGTGGCCACAGTCTACATGTAGTGTGTGACCTTAGCCTTGCAAGTAAGGAACATGCCATATTCAAACAAACAGATGCAGATGTTACTAGTTTTGATGGAGGATATGGGTCTGCTTATTTGGCCAAAATGGTAGGCCAAAAGAAAGCACGAGAAATTTTCTTTTTAGGTCGTAATTATTCCGCTCAAGAAGCCTATGAGATGGGAATGGTAAATGCAGTTATTCCACATGATGAACTGGAAGACACCGCTTTCCAATGGGCGCAGGAGATACTGGAAAAATCCCCTACCTCAATAAAAATGTTAAAATTTGCATTCAACCTTACCGATGACGGTATGGTAGGTCAGCAAGTTTTTGCCGGAGAAGCTACCAGACTCGCCTATATGACTGAAGAGGCTAAAGAAGGCCGTGATGCTTTTCTCCAGAAGCGCAAGCCCAATTTTAAGCACATAAAATGGATACCTTAAATTCGTTAAATATGTTAGGCCTGCTTTTCTCTTTCACTCAAAGATAGCTTAAGAAATAGCTGCAGGGAACACTCTCCTTACAGCTATTTCTTTAAATATTTATATACTATCTATTATTCCATTAACATAGATAGATTTTTATGATTTTAGTCATGATTTTTTCTGACAGACCACATTGCCATTCCGCCCATATATTGGTATTTTTAACTAATCGCAATTGAGAACTAAAAAAGAGAATTAGAACCATGGATTTTGATTTAAAAAAATACGAAATAGAAGTAACGGATATTTTAAGAAATGGAGAAACAGCATTGTTGTACGAAGCTGCTTTGAGACTAGAAAAAGGATCTGCCATTTCCAGTACCGGAGCCCTGATGGTCTATTCAGGTACGAAAACGGGAAGGAGCCCAAAGGACAAACGCATTGTAAGACATCCTGAGTCTGAGAAAGACATTGATTGGGGTTCTGTAAATTATGAAATGGATGAGCACACATTTATGGTGAATAGAGAACGTGCCATAGATTATTTTAACACAAGGGAACACCTATACGTGGTAGATGCCTTTGCAGGTTGGGATCCAAAGTTCAGAATAAAAGTAAGGATAATATGCACAAGAGCGTATCATGCGTTATTTATGCAAAACATGCTAATTCTCCCAACAGAAGAAGAGCTAAAAGAATTTGGAGAACCGGATTATGTAATTTTTAATGCCGGAGAATTTCCCGCCAACCACTTCACCACCAATATGACTTCCAAAACAAGTGTAGGAATAAGCTTGGAAAATAAGGAGGTGGTAATATTAGGTACTGAGTATGCCGGAGAAATGAAAAAGGGCATATTTACCATCATGAACTACTTGATGCCGGAGCAGGATGTGTTGTCCATGCATTGCTCAGCCAATGTGGGAGAAAAAGGTGATGTCACCTTACTATTTGGCCTTTCCGGGACAGGCAAAACCACACTTAGTGCAGATCCCAAAAGGAAACTAATCGGTGATGACGAGCATTGCTGGCATGATGAAGGGGTTTTCAATATTGAGGGAGGTTGTTATGCGAAAGCCATAGATTTGAGTGAGGAAGCAGAACCTGATATTTTTGGAGCCATTCGCTACGGCACAGTATTAGAAAACGTAGTCTATGATCCGGTTAGTAGAAAAGTGGATTATTCAGACACTTCAATTACTCAAAACACCCGTGCATCTTACCCCATCGACTATATAGCAAACACAAAAATTCCGTGTACTGCAGGTCATCCAAAAAACATAATTTTCCTTACCTGTGATGCTTTTGGAGTTTTGCCTCCAGTTAGTAAATTGAGCCCTGAGCAGGCTAGCTATCACTTTATTTCAGGCTATACTGCCAAGGTTGCTGGTACCGAAATGGGGGTAAAAGACCCGGAAGCTACCTTTAGCGCTTGCTTTGGTGCCGCATTTATGATGTGGCATCCAAATAAATATGCTAACTTATTGGCTGATAAAATAAAAAATCACAATGTCAATGCCTGGTTGGTCAATACTGGGTGGAGTGGTGGATCCTACGGAGTAGGCGCAAGAATAAAGTTGAAATATACACGGGCGATTTTGGATGCCATTCATCATGGGGATTTTGACAATGTTGCTTTTGTAAATGAAAGTGATTTTAATCTACAAATCCCTACAAGCTGCCCCGGTGTACCAAGTGAAATATTAGTACCAGAACACACCTGGAAGGATCAGGAAAAATTTAGTGAAGTTAAAACAAAGCTGATAAATCTTTTTAAAGACAATTTCAATCAATTCAAGGACCAAGTTGATTTAAAAATTATTGAAGCCGGCCCAAAATAAACTACAGATGAAAAGCTATAATCGTTATTCTATACTTATTAGTTTTGTTAGTATAGTTTTAATTCAATGTCAATCAAAAATAGACGAAGGGGTGTCCATAGACACTCCTTCTTTTTTAATAGACAATAAGGAAGTTCTACCCTTTGAAGCCTCTGTTTCAGATATTGAATTCATACCGCTAATTGCTCCAGAAGACACTTTGATAAATCTATCCGGTAAAGTGTATGACTTGGTCATCAAAGATAAAATCTATTATGCCAATAAAAGCTTCAAAGACCTCTCCATTCATTCCTTTGATCTTAATGGAAATCACCTACGAAGTTGGAATAAAAAGGGAAATGGGCCCGGTGAATACCCTACTATTCACGGCATCATAGTAGAAGACAATACACTGTTTATCAATACAGGAAGAGGAAATTTATTAGAATACAGCTTACCGGAATTAGATTACCTAAGTGAAATTAAATTGGCGGATAACAACTTTGTCCCTACCGTCTCAAAAAGCGGAGAAGATAATTGGCTAATTTCAACTGAAAAAACTGGAAATGGTCGAGAAAAAATATTCCAAATAATAAATTCTGAGACAAAAAACACAAAAGAACTATCCATTTTATCCCTCCCTTTTAGTGGTGAGTTAAATCCGGGCTTGGTAGCAAACACAAATAATGGGAAATTATTGAATTTTGGACTTTCCGATACAATTTATCATTATCAACAGGATACCGTAACAACTTACTTGACTCTAAACTTTGGAAGTAAGGGAATTTCTGCCGAGGACTATGAATTGGACGGTCACGCTTTTATGGAAAAAATTCTACTTTCACAAAATTACGCCTTCAACTCAGGCTTAATTGATTATAGTGATGGAATCCTAAAACTCATGATTTATGGGATTGACAAAAGCAATAATTTTAATCAAGAAGACCTTTCTACCTTCCCATTTTACGATGTGTTTATTCAACGTGATACAGGCATGAAAAAAATCACCAAATCATTAACCGATGTCAGAAACAGTACTTATTCAAAAGACGGATATTTTTATCAAGTTTTGCAATATGAAGACTGGCAGAGGGCTTTAGACCTATCTTATTTCGGCAAGTATGAAGAACTACTTTTACAATGTGTAGAAAATTTAATTGATGAAGAGGATCCCATCATATTAAAGTATACTGTAGGCTTTTAAACAGCATATCAGTAGAATTTTTACTTTGAAAATAAATCCGAAATCTTATTTTTGAAAATAGAACAAATCAATAGGGTAAAAAACGTTAATTTGATTTATACAATCTTTTATAAACTACACCCTCTCCCTTTAATTGAAAGCTACATTCATGAAAAATTCGATCTACATCATACACCCCATTCTTTTGTTGGTCTGTTTCATTTCCACCGAATTGACAACAAAGGCACAAAATCACAGAGAAGAGATTTACAAAATTACAGGTAATGACACGTTAAAAATGGACATTTATCTTTCAGATGAAAAAAGAAAAGACAAGCCTGCAATCGTTTTTTTCTTCGGAGGAGGATGGGTTTCTGGCAGTTGGGATCAGTTTCGTCCGCATGCAGCACACTTTTCAAAAAAAGGATTTGTCACTGTACTGGTAGATTACAGGGTTTCTTCTCGCCAGGGTACCAGTCCATTTGAAGCCATCGAAGATGCTAAATCGGCCATGAAATACGTCAAAAAGAATGCAGTCCGGTTGGGTATAGATTCTGCGAAAGTGATTGCATCCGGAGGCTCAGCAGGTGGACATCTTGCAGCTAGTACCGCAACAATTTTAGGGTTTGAGGGTGAAGCATACAAAGGCATTAGTGCTAAGCCTGTTGCGCTGCTTCTCTTTAACCCTGTCATTGATAATGGACCAGCAGGCTATGGTTATGAACGACTAGGAGATCGGTACAAAGAGGTTTCACCCCTACACAACTTAAAAAAGGGCGTCCCTCCCACCTTATTTTTTCTAGGTACAAAAGACCGTCTAATTCCTGTAATCACGGGCAGGTATTATCAGAAAGCTATGGAAAATTTGGGAAGCTATTGTGAATTGGTATTGTATGATGGTCAGCCTCATGGTTTTTTCAACTATAAGAACCGAGAAATCTATGAACAAACCATTTTAGAAACTGAAACATTTCTCAGAAAAATTGGTTTGTTTCCCCAACTTAAAATCACGGAATCCCCTTGAGCCAAACCAATTACTAAAGTTACCTAAATGTTAAATATAATCTAAAATTGATATCCATTGATAATATTTCAAAAACATGTTAAAAAGTGTAAATAATACACTTTTTAATGATTTTTGCAGCAATTTCAGTAAAATATTATTTGGTAAAAGTAGAAAATTTGAAATATTTAATTTTTTTTCAACTTAATGAAAAGATATGCTATAATGCCCCTTGTGCTTCCATTTGTTTTTCTTAAGTTTAAAAAATCATAACAATTTAAATACTTACTCAGTAAGGCATTGCGCCAGAAATATAGCTGTAGTCGGTTAAAATAAACCCACCTAGGAGCCTTTGTATTACAAAGGCTTTTTTTTTATTTTAGTAGAAAAGCTTCCAATAAATCCCCTACAAAGTAAGCTACCAAAGCAGCCACAATCCCCAGTAAAAGTGTTTCAATTACACTTTGCCATATACCGGTCTGGTTGACCCAGCTCTTTAAAGCTCCTACCAATACGAATGCCAACCCTGTAAGCAAGCATGTCCAGAAAAAAACATCAAAATCAACCGTATAAAAATAATCCCAGACATATACGATCAATGGGATAAACCCCACCACTACAAAGGAAATAAGTGTTGCTAAACCTATCTTAAATGGGCTTTTTACTTCTTCAATCATATTAAGCTCG
>NZ_CAXBOC010000073.1:0-14555 GCF_963976465.1 uncultured Cyclobacterium sp.
TAAGCAAAGTGGATGCACCATTGGTAAACGCTTCAACAAAAACAGTTTCTTTTACCTTGGCAATAAACCCTATGACAATGGCTCCCACAAGAAATGTACTGGTCATCTCTACAAACCACCAATCCAGAAAAGATACCCCAACAATCATCAGTAGGAAACTCAAAGAAAAAACCACAATTATGAGTTTTAGCCTTGGATTGAGCTTGGGGGGAGATTTCACTGAGTTTATACCAAAATGGGCTTTTATTGTCTCTTTTTGCTCCGAAATAATGGATTTTGAGGGGTCGGATTTTACCCGCCTGGCATAATGGAGGATATAAAGAATGGTGATGAGCAGGCATAGTAATAACATGATCAGGCGATGGTCTAGTCCTGTTGTCCAATTAATTCCTGCGGCATCTGAGGCTATAATGGTGGAAAAAGGATTGGTGGTGGAACACATTGTCCCTATACTTGAACCAAGATAAATACATGCAAGCCCAACCATGGCGTCATATTTTGCTGCCAGAAATACCGGTATTAATATCGGATAAAAAGCCATGGTCTCCTCCGCCAAGCCAAAAGTGGTACCACCTGCTGCAATTAGGCTGGTTACCAAAATAATAAGCATATATTCTCGACCCTTAAGGCTTTCTGACATGTAAGCAATTCCTGCATCAAAGGCACTTGTTAGGTTCATTATGCCAATTAAGCCTCCAATGATTAAGATTAAGAAAATAATATCGGAAGATGCTATGATTCCTTTTATCGGTGATTTTATCAAGGCTCCGATTCCCTGAGGTCGTGCATCTAATTCTTGATAGGTATTGGGAATAGCGATGGGCTTATAAATATCGCCGGATAGAAACTTTTCAATGGGTATTTTTATGTTGAGCTCTTCTAAGGTCTGTTGAGTGGCCGGAAGTTCAATGCTTTGAGTTAAGCTACTTTTCACGAATAAATCGTCTTGGCTTTGGTAGACCAAGGTGTCGTATTTACCGGCAGGAACCAACCAGGTTAAGGCAGCTACCATCGCTGCGATAAGAATTAAAATAGTATGAGCAGTTGGAAGTTTAAGTTTGTTCATTTTGCTTGTCTATCTCAAGTATTTGCCTGATCTCTGGGGTTTTTAGCAGGATGAGTCCTTGCTATCCAATATACCAATTAATTCTTCAGAGCGAAAGAATTATAGAATAACCATCGAAGGAAGAGGCTTATAAAAGGAAAGTAGCTGTTCCTTTTTATAAGCCTCGGTTGATTACAAAAATTGTCGTTCTTTTGACCTAATGGCGGAATTGCTGTCGTGTGAGGGTAACAATATCAATTGGTGTTGTTTGGTATATTTGGAAATTTTTTCATACGTTTTTCTGCTTTCTTTATAGTCGGCGTTTATGCCGGCTAATTTCTTATTTACCAATTGTTCTTGATGATAGCACAGATCCCCGGCCAAAAGGTATGCGTCTTGAGGAAAGCTAAATTTGATCCCCTTATCATCAATAGAGATCAGTCATTTTGCTGTTGTTTTTGATTCAGTTTGGCTTGCTCAATGATCAGCTGCTTTATTTCCCTTGTAGGAATCTTTTGGTCAAACTTAATCTGAATGGTTTTTTTACCGGTTTTATAACCTTTCTCCTCAAGCGATTTCCTTACATTTTCAGGCAATGTATCTATGCCAACACTGACGTGCCTTTTGGCCAATGAAAAGCCGACAAGAATGCCATGGAACTTGTATATAGGTACATTCCAACTGATCCCGCCGATAGCATCCGGAACTGTAGCTTCAATTAGCTTTTTTAGCTGCAGCATTAGCTTTTGAGATTCAGTTGGAGAAATTTGGATAAACTCATCCACTGTTTTTGGTTTTGAATTTTCCATTTTTTGTCTTTCAATTTACTGACCTAAAATACCAAGATTTATCGATAAGTCCCAACCCGATGTTTGGTATCCTTTTTTCGTATAAAATAACAAATGGACCTCCCTCTTTAGTCACTAATTCAGTGGAAAGGATGTATTGATATTATTAGGCAACCGAAAGTTTGGTTTTCAGAGAGATGAGCTGATTTTACTTGTCATTATTTTTTCTTTACTTAATTTAATGTCATAGATAAAAAGTGCTAACAAAATAATTAATAGGGAAATAAACCCTGATAAACCCGATATGCCAACGGTCAAATCGTTGCCACCCTCAATGACCATGATGGCTATGCCTGCTGTAGCATTTAAGGTTCCATGCATAATGGCTGCAGCCAGGACAGACTTGGCCTTCAAGGTAATGTAAAGAAATAGAGGGGTTAGTAAAATGCACCAAATGGTCATCATTATTATTCCAAATTCCGGGTGTTGGGGATAGTTATGTCCCATTAAAATAAGGGGAGCATGCCAAATACCCCAAATAAAACCGATGGTAATGGAAGCCTTTGGGAACTTCATGTACTTGTAGGATTTCAACAAAAATCCTCGCCAACCAAGTTCTTCCCCAAAACCTGCTATGGCATTAATTGTAGGACCGGCGATCAATCCTTGCAAAAGAACCAACCAAATTGGATGAACAGGCATACTATCGAATGCCTGCTCCATTTGTTCCACTTGTTCCGGGGTTAGTAAATCATTAAACCTATTTACCATCCCTGCCATCTCAGGACTAAAAGTCACATTAGGTATTAACAAACTTATGCCAAGCGCACCAAAACTCAAGATTACCGGGATAAACCAAGCAATTAAAAACCACCGATTAAATTTGAAGGATATAAGAAGTTTTTGTTTTATTTTCTCTTTGTGAATATATTTTTCAACCAAGATCGCACAAAACATGGGGACAAACATATAAGCGATCGCTAAGGCAGTTGAGCTAATATTGTTACCATACTGTCCACCAAATAAATGATATAGCCCTACCATTGAAAAACTTATTGTGAAGGTTAGGGTCAAAAATAGGCTTGTCTTATTGAATTTGGCCATATGGGTTTGTTTTTCAACTTTTTTAAAATAAACACTTAATGCTATCCAAAGTACGAATTACTACAAAATGCTCAATCCAACTTCGCCAAGGTTGACTTCAACAGGCCTGAATGACCCTTTTCTTTTCAAGCTATATTAGGAGCCCAATCAAAACTGTTTTTAAAATTCATATCATTACCTATCGTTCACTTGTTAATAGGGAACAATTCAATTGAAATACGCTTTAGTAGAAGTCATGAAAATTCCCACAGCCAATTGGTGAGCCCGGAGGCATTTCTTGAATCTCTGGTTTTGTCCAACTTTCGGGTTCAGTTGTTGCATTGGTTATCATCTCAATTAATGCGGCCAGGTGTGCCTTTTCTTCAAAGCTATCTCCATTGTTAGTTAAATACTTGGGTTTAACTTCTGCCTGTAAATAATATTTAGAAATGGCTTTTACTTGGAGGTCAGGATTTTTTATGCTCGACTGGATTAGATGTGCTACCAGGCTTGTTTGTACAATTTGATTAATCTTTCTCTCTTCATCGGTTTTAACTTTTGCATTAAAAATTGTTTGGCAGATCTGATCGTAAAATGCTTTAAGGTCATATCCTTTTTGCTGATTGATTCTTGCCAATCGTTCTGAATGAAACATTAAATCAAATAAATTATTTGTCGCTGCAGCAGCTGCAGCAAGAGGGTCTAACAAAAATCCGGTATTTCCGGCAAAGGACTCTCGGTCTTTGTTATAACCATAGGCAGGTGGCGGAATCAACGCTTTTATATGCTGGGGAATTTGTAAATAATTTGGCGTAATAGTTTTTAATAAAGCTTCCACGGCCTGTTCTTGGGTTTTCACATCAACCGGATGAATATTTGGCCTTTGATCGTACCCTTTCACGGCATAGCTATAAGCTGCGCCACCAATCAGTTTGGAAACTGCTTCTACTTGATAACGATTCATAAAATAAAGCGGGACCAAAATATTTTCCAAAGCTGAGTAAGGCGTTCCCTCCGTTATGGTGTTTTCTCCAAAGTTTTTCATAGAAAAAGCCCTGACTTTATTTAAACGTTCCAATTCGATAATGGCATTGTTTCCATTGTCCCAAAGGTGGGCCGTCGGATGCAAACCTCCTCTCGCACGCGCATCTTTGTCAGATATAAATTCGGTATTGGATTGTAACGTTTCTTTTAAAATTTGCTCCAAAGCTGCTTGTTCATTGGTTTGTGGATCAAAATCTTGATAGCCATAAAGGATGGCTCGTTTATCCCAGTCTCCAATTTGATCATCATAGGCATTGCTGATGTCTGCCTTTCCATTCACAATATCAATCAGGGGGTGAGGGTAATCCATAACAGAGGCCCTATTGTCGACAGAAGGGGCAAAGTTGTGCGCCAAACCAATGGTATGGCCAATTTCATGAGCTGAAAGCTGACGTAATCTTGCCAAGGCAAGTTCCATTAATTCATCGTGATTAAGGTTTGAATTGGCATAGGGAGACATAATTCCTTGGGCAATCATAAAATCTTGCCGAACGCGAAGTGAGCCTAAGCTTACATGGCCTTTTATTATTTCTCCCGTTCTTGGGTCAGTAATGGTACTGCCATAACTCCAGCCTCGCGTACTTCTGTGAACCCATTGAATGACATTGTAACGGATATCTAAGGGGTGTGCATTTTCCGGCAATACTTTTACCTGAAATGCATTGATGTAGCCTGCTACTTCGAAGGCTTGATTCCACCATTTTGCCCCCTCGAGTAAAGCAGACTTTACGGGTTCCGGACAACCCGGATCTAAATAATAAACAATAGGCTCAACTGCCTCGCTCATTTTTGCCGTGGGGTCTTTTTTCCTTAATCGATGCCTTGTAATTAATCTTTTTTTTATGTTTTCATAAATTGGTGCAGAATAATCTGAATAGCCAATACCAAAATAACCTGCTGATGGATGAAATTCCCTGGGTTTGTAATTATTGTCCGGCAAACGAATAAATGAATGGTGCATATTTACGGTTACAAAGTTTGCATCCGGAGTTACACTACGAATTTCTGACCCTTTAGCATTGCCCTTAAGGGTAACCATTGCTTCAAATTCAGTATTATCAGGAAAGCTGATTGTATTTGGTAAATAAATGGCAGACTTCGATTGATCCACTGTATAGTTGCCTTGATTTTTCCTACTTAAAGTGTTGGCAATACCATGGGCATCACGAAGCAAAAAATCTGTAATATCAATTCGGTAGCGTCCATTGTCGGCATTAAGAATCGGGAATCCGCCAATGACGGATTTTGCAAATGCTTCTTCTATAGAATTTGCCTCTGCCTGGTTATCGCTTGTTCCCCGAAAATTATAATTGGGTTGTATAAGCAAAATTTTATTACCGACTTTTTCAAATTTCACTATTCGTCTTCCTCCCAATTGACCACGGTCTAATCCTAAGTCATTAGATCCAATTCCCGTTGCTAAGGCATTGACATATAAAAACTCTTCCCCAAGTTGATCAATGGTAAGAATGATTTTGCCATCTTTTTCCTGCCATTCAAAATCAAAAAAACCTTTGTTTTGTTGAGTCGAAAAGCCAAATACGGGGATGAATAAGAAAATTAAGGTTTTTAGAATAGACATAGTACCTTGTTTTCCTTAAAGATAAAGATTGATAATGGAAGAAGGAATCACTTTTACAGAAAAAATAAGAGACCTTTAAAGGAGGGTAAACTACAAAGCGAAGAGTTAAAATGTCTCCATGATGGTAGCTACGGTGTGATTTATTATACCAAGACAGAGTAATGGGCCAACCAAACTTAAGACAGGCTTTTTTACTATTTCAGCTTTTATAGAGCTTCCTGAAGTCTAAAAGGGAGTCAGTTACCAAATATTATAGAAGAAACTACTGCCCTGGGAAAAGCTATTTTCAATCAATGAAGAAAATTTACTCTTCCCTAAAAGCCAAACAAACTTTTTGTACCGGTAAATATTTTACCAGTTTCTTTAGTCTGTTTGGCTAATAGGAGAATAGGTTCCTATTTAGGATTGCTTTTGGCTTAGCCATGCCAGAATCGCTTGGTTTGTTTCTTCCGGTTTTTCTTGTTGTATACAATGACCACAATCTATACTGACCACTTCTGCATTGGGAACAAAATCTATTAGGTTTTCTGATTTAGGAATCATGTCTTGTTCACCATAAATCATTAGGGTAGGGTGTGGGATGACAGGGTTTACATCTGCCAATAAATGCCAATTTCGGTCCAGGTTTCTGTACCAGTTAATACTTCCTGTAAAACCGGATGTTTCGAAGGCGGAAATATAAACAGCCAATTCCTTTTCACTCATCAGGGGTTCACCAAGAGGCTTTTCTTTTTTTGCAAGATTAATCATTAACATCCCCGGTTCCGGTGGAGTAATTGGTACATTTTTACGGAATATATTGCCTAGGAAATTAGATGTATTATCATTTAATATTGCATCTGCTACTCCTTGTTGACGGTTAAAGTGAACGAAATAGTTTTCTTCTCCGAATATTTCTTCCATCCATTCTATCCAGGGTTTTTCTCCACGAACTTGATAAGGTAAAGCCAAGTTTATTATTCTCTGTACTCGCTTCGGATGCAGTATTCCAAGATTCCATACAACATTTGCCCCCCAATCATGGCCAATGAATAAGGCATCTTTGTATCCATAGTAATCAAGTAACCCTACCAAGTCACTTGTTAAATGTTCAATGTCATATTGTGTTATTTCTGTAGGGCAGGATGATTTGCCATAACCTCGCTGATTAGGTGCAAGGATATGATAGCCGGCTTTGACAAGTTCAGGAATCTGGAAACGCCAAGAGTAGGCAGTCTCAGGAAAGCCATGGCAGAGTACAATAGGTTTGCCTTTATTTTGTTTACCTGCCTCAAATACTTCCAGTTCAATACCATTAACTGAAATCATGGTGGAGCTTGGGAATTCGATTGACTTCTTTTTCATTACTTTTGTTTTTTTTAAAATATTAGAATACAAAAGTAAATTCAGCCAGTGACAGCCTTATGGCAAGGGTCAGAAAGGGCTAGTGGTATTTGTCAAAATATTCTTGTAGAGTCATTTTATGAGGTTCAAATTTTTCTGTTAGGATCTCCATCTTTTGAATTCTATCCGGTCGAAAAAATCGAAATTCATCGTGCAAACGACACCAGGCAACCAAATACCAATTTTCAGAATTTAATATTGCAAATGGCTCTATTATTCTTTCGGTCACCATTTTTTCCTTGTTGACATACGCTATCCTTACAAGGTTAAAATTGGTCAATGCGTATTGTAAATCCGATAAATTGTCACTATTCCTTTCTTGGCTTAGCACTTGTTGGTACTGAGTCCTGCCCGTAAGTAAGTTAGTTTTGTCTTTGACGGTGTACTTAAGGATTGATTTAATTTTCTCAATGGCTTCCCCGTAATCTTTTACAAAAGATGCATCCTTACTCTTTAGCACGAGTTGTTCCGCAAGTATCAAAGCATTTGCTTGTTTTTCGGTAAACATTACGGGTGGGATTTTGTAACCCTCCATTAGAGAATAACCTTTCCCTTCTTCCGTTAAAACAGGTACGCCGGATTGCTCCAATGCTTTTATGTCCCTGTAAATCGTTCTTTTACTTACATCAAATTTATTTGCCAATTCCGAAGCGGTCACCACTCGTTTTGTCTGCAATTGAATCAAGATTGCAGTTAACCTTGATAATCTGTTTATTTCGGAATAATCCATTTGAATGGCAATATTGATTTTTGTAAATGGAGTTTAAAATTAAGGTTTCGGAATCCTTCTACTCAAGGCAATGATGTTTCCTCTTCGTGGAAAAGCCGATTAAGGACAGGGGCTTGTTTTTTTATGGTCACCTAAGATAGGGATTTTAGTAGTCATTTGCCTAAAATTTCAAAAGGAAACATTTCTGTAGTAATGGATAAAAGGCCACTTCCCCTAGTGTTTAAGAATATTCATCATTGATTTATTTTAGTTTTTTTTGAAGACGAGCAGTTAATATATTTTACATTTCTTCCTTTGTTAAGCAATTTGGGAGTGGCTTAAGTTGTTTATGTAACCCCCTTGCGCTTAAAAATTAAGTTTTATTATTATTCCCTGTTAAGTAGGGTTGCAATTCCCTAGGAAGTATACTATGGTATTTTAACTTGTGGTATTTTAACGGCTAGCTTTTATAAATTAAATATCCCACTTTACACCAGTTTACTTTTCTGAAAGCTCCCACAGTCTTTTAGCGACAGCCTTGTCTTTGGCATGAGGTTTAAGTTCATGTGGACCTACAGGTCCTACCCAATTGCTTCTGCCCGTGGGACCATAAAATGCGGTTTGGTCTAAATCAGGCTCTGTGGCGCACATCAATTCTGGATAGGAGCCATTTTCAGCAGGTTGTGTCAAAGGCGATAACTTCATAAGACCAAAAATAATTTTCATCATAAAACTTCCACTTGTTGCGATTAATGATGTTCTGGAAGAGCCGGGATGGCATGCATAAGCTTTTACATCCGTTTTACCGGCTTTGGCCAACCTGTATTGCAATTCGTAAATGGTCATGATTTGGGCCAATTTGCTCTGGCTATAGGCATCATTGGCTGTATAATCCTTGTCCCAGTTCAAATCATCAAACTTGATGGTTTTGATACCCATGTCGTAGCCCAGACTACCTACGGTAACAATACGCCCTTTTGATTTTTCAATCATAGGGAAGAGTAAAGCTTGCAAGGTGAAATGGCCAAAGTAATTCACGCCCATCTGGCTTTCCCAGCCATCCTTTGTGAGTTGTTGTTGGGGTACTTGTGCAATGGCGCCATTGCACATCAGAGCATCTATGCGATCAACTTTTTCCAAAACTTCGGTAGCGGCTCTTTTTACTGATGTCTGTTCTCCCAAGTCCATGGAAATATTGCTAACATCAATCGCACCTCCAAGGTTTTCTTTCAATGTAGCGATGGTAGCTTGTGCTTTTTGTGGGTTCCTGTTAAGCATCACTACCTTTGCGCCTTTCAAAAGTAGCATGCGTGCTGCTTCAAAACCAGTACCGCTTGTAGTACCGGTGATTACGAAGGTCTTGCCTGTTAAGTCTTTTATCCTGTCAGGCGTCCAACCTGTTTTGTCAAATTGATTTGTTGTGCTCATTTCTGTTTTAGTTTGTTGATACAAAGATGAGTATAGCAAGGCCTTGAAGACGTATACACTATTTCGAAAGGTGTATACTTTTTGGTTTTCTTTCTTTAAACAAGGCAATTTTGAAAAAAACCAGAAGTTTTCAGCGTAATTTATTGTCATTAATTAATAGAAGGAGAGGAAGTAATCCTTGCTAAAACAAAACTTTTTAAGTCGCTTTAGTTGGTAGCATTCTTAATAAATACACCCATCAAATTTAATTTCATTGTTGCGATCATTTCTTAACCCAAGTCAATGAAATTTAATTCTTGTATGTACAATTTTGCGCTATCAATTAAACAACAAAATATGAAAGCGATAAAATGTTTAAAGTACGGAGGGTCTGAAAATTTAGTACTCGTACATACTGAGAAGCCTTCTCCAAAGCACAATGAAGTGCTTATAAAAATTCAAGCCACTTCAGTTACCGCAAGTGATGTTTTGATTCGCAGATTGAATGAGCCAGTATTAACAAGGTTAATTCTTCAACTCATATTTGGTTTTGGAAAGCCCAGAAACCCCATTTTCGGAATGGTGTCCTCCGGAATAGTAGTGGGCAAAGGAAAAGGTGTTTCCTCATTCAATTTAGGAGATGAAGTTTTTGCCTATGGTTCCATCTCCCCTACAAAACGCCGTTTTGGCTCATATGCAGAATACATCTGCCTACCGGAAGATTGGAATATTGCCCTTAAGCCTACCGGTATTAGCCATACTGAGGCGGCTGCTATCCCTTATGGAGGATTACTTGCTTCACATTTACTGAGCAAAACTCCCATTAATAAAGGAGATAAAGTATTGATTTATGGAGCTTCAGGGAGTATAGGGACCATGGCAATACAATTGGCGAAAGATGCGGGTGCAGAGGTCACAAGTGTTTGCAGCAGCAAAAATTTTGGCTTGGTCAAGTCCTTGGGGAGTGATGAGGTGATTGATTATACTGCCAAAAATGCTATAGATCAATTGGAAACCTATAAATATGTATTAGATGCAGTAGGAAATTCTAAATCGTCCCTGCTTAAAGAAAAATGCAAAAAGATGATTATGCCAACCGGGAAATATATATCAATTGATCAAGGTGTGCCATTAACACCAAAAAGTGCTTTTCTTAATTTAAAAAATCTTGTAGAAAAAGGAAAGGTAAAGGCTGTGATTGATCGTATTTATCCATTGGAAAAGATGTCTGAAGCTCACGATTATGTTGAGAATGGCCACAAAAAAGGAAATGTGATAATTACTGTTTAATTATTCAGAAGGGGATGAGGAGATACGTTTTCGGATACGGCTTAAAGATTCGGGTTTTATCCCAATATAGCTGGCAAGATGATATTGAGGAATTCGCTGTACTAGTCCGGGTTTTGATTTTAATAATTTACAATAACGCTGCTCGGGCGAATCTGTGTAATAGGTAGTCAAAGCTTCTTTTTGTTCAGCAAAAGCGGCCTCCATTATGGTCCTTGAAATTGTTTCGAACCTTGGAAATTCTTTAAAAAGTTCTTGAGCTTGTTGTTCATTGCCCACCACAACTGTAGTATCTTCAATACAAACCCAATTGTGCGTCGCTGGTTTATTTGTAGATAAACTACTTAGCGAAATAGCCCATTGTTCTTCAAAAAAGAAATTCGTAGTATTCTCCTCTCCATCAGATAAGATAAATTCTCTTATACAGCCTTCAAGTACAAAGTAGGTGGTTTCAGAAACTTGTCCTTCTTTCAATAAATATTCTCCCTTTGCCATTGCTTTCGTTTGCATGCTTTTAGCTATTGCGGCTGATTCTTCCTTTGAAAGAGAGGATATTTTGGAGAAGTAATTGATGAATTTTTCGTGCATTATAGCCTGCTTAAAATATCCTATAACGTTATGCGCATATCCCGGAAGGTATGCTATAATCACCCGGAGGGTACCTTGAGAGGTGAATATAGGTTAAAAAGTTGACCGCTCCAAGGAAGAGGTTTGCCTTAAGCATACCGCCAAGTAAATCTCTTGGCGAAATTTTTGTCTATGAACGATAACCGTAAATTGAAGTCAATGGATCAAAAAATACTAGGACAAGGACAGCTCACCAAATAAAGCGCAAACTTCTGGCTTTATGAATTGAAGATAGGGGCGAATCCCATGTGGGTGTGACAACCCTGCTTGAAAAGTCAAGCAAGGCCGTCGAAAAAACCACCAATGGGAAAACCTTGGTTTAGAACTCCTCTTTTTTAAAATGGAGCATAAGTATCTTTGGGCGCATTTGGTACAGTCCATCGCTGTAGAGGGCTGGTGTTTTCTATTGTCTCAATTTTAGTAGCGGAATGATTAAGATCACCATAGCTACTTGTCCCAGTTCTTGATATTTGCATGCGGTCTCCATATAGCCACACCACTAAATTGTTTCGTTGTCCACTAGTGATAGGATGGGTTGCGTGCGGAACACTGCCACTGTGAAGGATTGCTTTCCCCGGTTCAAAAACAGTTTGTATCGTTTTGCCTGTGGTCTTGTCATGGAAATCAACTTGCGAACCGGTGAATTTTTCTTCAGGTAAGTTAATATTGATATTCAAGGTAGCCGCTGAAGCATCCGTGTGAGCATGCAAATCCTTGTCTTTATCCGGGTTGTACTGAATAGAAAAACCAAATGTTTGATTATCGTAGCCATAGGTCCCCAATAGTAAACGGGCAATCGGACGCATATAGCGATCCATCATAGCATTGTAAAATGCTTGAAAATTTGGAGCGGCAAGATGTCCTTCTGAGCGTGGGTCAAGCATCATTCCGTACCGATTCAATTGGATGCCATAGGGAGCACGCCTGGGAATTTGTGAATTGGCTACAGCTTCCATGTATCGACGAAAATCAGCTAAGCGGTCAACATCAAAAAATTGTGCAACATAAACTCCAGGAATAATTTCTTCCCACAAATCAGCAACAGCTTGTTCTTTTTTCGGATCTTCCCATGCTTCATTGACAGCTTTTCGCAAGCCAGGATCAAGTAGGGATTCATCAGGAATTAATAAATTGTTTTTATTTTCGATTTCCCATGCTGCCCATGCATCTTCAAGCATTTCCCGATGGTTATTCCAAAAAAGAGAAACAGATGCTTCACGTTTAAGGGCTGCTTTACGAGGAGGTAAACTAAGGGTACGGGCTTGTGCTAGTGCATTATTATTTGTCATTTTTTTAATATTTTGCTTGTTTCAGAAATCAATTGATCGATTTTTTCTTCATTGTAGGCGTCATTATGTGCATGAGAAAAAGATCCGATATCATTGTCAAAGTATTTGCCATTGCTATCAGCATATTGATCAGACATAGCCAACTCGCATAAAACATTTGCTCCTTTATCTGCTGAGGACCAATGCTGACCATACGCTTCCAGGGCCATTTTGGTATTCAATAAGGATCCGGGATTAACAGCTATGGTTACTATTTCGGGATTTGCTTTCGCTAGAGCAAAGCTCCACATGGTTAAGGCTAATTTACTTTGGGCATAAGCTGCATTACTTGAAATTTGTACCTTTCCTGCCAAAGCATCCATTGAAACTGTGGATTGTGCGGCCGAACTTAAATTGATAATTCTCGGGGAATTACTGTTTTTAAGTAGCGGCAATAATCCCTTGGTCAATAGGTAAGGCGCTAAATAATTGACTGCAAATCGTATATCTAAATTGTCTTGATTCTGTTCAATTCGACTAATGAAAATACCTGCATTATTGATCAACACATCAATGGAAGTAAATTCACTTGATATATCGACAACCATTTTCTCAATACTGGAAAAGTCAGATAAATCAGATACAAAACCGCTAATTTTAGCATTTCCTGTTTGGTCTTTAATTGCTAAAATGGTGTCTGCTAATTTTTCAGAATCTCTTCCGTGGAGGAGCATTTGATGACCTTGTTTAGCCAATTTTAATGCTGTCAACTTACCAATTCCATCTGTACTTCCCGTGATTAATATTGTTCTCATCTTTAATCCATTTTAATGCTTCCATTTGTCCTGATATAAAGCAGAACCTCATTATTTTCATTTGCAAGGGTATGAATGGCTTTGCTTGTAGCACTAAAAGAACTTCCGGTATCTAACACTTTTGTTTCGTGATTTTGAGGGAGCGTATAATTCAACTCCCCTTGAATGACAACCGCATGTAAAACTGTTCCATCTGTTTTTATACTTCCATTATACCCTTTTGGAAGTTTTACAAACAGTCCTTTAGACCCATTGGCCTCCCATAAAAAGCTTATTTTAGCTTTACTTTTGGCATTCATCCAATTGCTTTTTTTACTGTCTAACCAAACTATGTTGGAAACATCTATATTGATTGGTCGCTCTCCATTATCATAGGCTTCCTCAATGGGTTGAACCAGGTAAGGACCTTTGTCTATCTCTACCAGAGCTATATTTTCTTCCCCTTTGGCAGAAGTTATATGTGATTCTCCTTTGGGTTGGGTCCAGAAACTGCCGGGTTTCATCCACATATTTGCAGCTTTCGGGTCATCATTGTGAATGCTTCCTTTGATCACCACAGCTCTATAGGTTGCATTGTGAATATGTGGTGGAGAGGAAAATCCATCAGTAAATTTTGCAAGAAATCCGGTAGGTACCTCTCCTTTCCTATCCCCCCAAATCGTACCTGCCTGAGGACTTTGGTCGCCTCTTGCTGGATTTAATTTTTCCCATTTAACTTCAGAGCTCAACAGCACTTTATTTGTTGGGTGTTCGATCTCTTCTGAACCAATGTTCTCTTTTTCGCTTTTGGTCTGATTTTCATTTTGACAAGAGACTATTGTCAAAGTCGAAAGGATTAACCACAGGTATGCCTTTTTAAAATCCATGATGTTTTTTTTTAATTTTCTACAACCACTTTCCCAATTGCTTTTCCGCTTTCCAATCTCGAATAAGCTTCTCCAACATTTTCTAAGGAAAACTCTTGCTCATCAAGTAGTGGTTTTAAATTTCCAGCTTCAACAATTTTGGTAATGTTACGTAAAATTTCTCCGTGTTTCTCCCTGTTAAAGTTGTGAAGCATAGGGATTAACATAAATACTACGTGTAGGGATAAACCTTTAAAATGTACCGGATTTAAATCTAACTCTAACAGTGAAACGGTTGTGGAGACTTGACCATTTAAGGCTGCAGCTTCAAATGAGTTTAATAAATTTTTTCCACCTACCGTATCAAAAACTATGTCAAAACCTGATCCCCCAGTATGCTTTTTTGTATAGGTTTCAACATCTTCTTTCATAAAATCTATAAATGTTGCTCCAAAACTATTGACCACTTCATTTTGAATTTCTCCTGTTCCGGTTGAAAAAACATTTGCTCCAAAATATTTAGCCAGTTGTACTGCCAAGTGTCCAACGCCTCCGGCCCCACCGTGTACCAATACATTGAGACCGCTTTTTATTCCGGCTCTGGTTAATCCTTCATAAGCTGTAATTCCCACCAAGGGTAGGGCAGCTGCTTCTCGCATGGTAAGATTTTTA
>NZ_CAXBOC010000074.1:0-14468 GCF_963976465.1 uncultured Cyclobacterium sp.
CTATTGGATAATCCCCGTTTAATGCTATAATTGTGGTTAAAACATACAAGAATTAACCCAAAATGAACAAATACATCCTTGTTTTAATCCTTCTCAGCAATTTAACCTTTACTTTTTCCTGCTCAGAGCGCCAAAAAGATAATCAGGCTACGGAAGAGAGTCCAAATAATTTTTTGCAGGACAAAAAGTTTTTAGAAAAATTTGATCCAAATCTTGTAGAGCTAAGTACGGAAGACAAGCAGGCCAATATCCTGGTATCTCCTAAGTATCAGGGCAAAGTTTTCACCTCTACTGCAGCAGGAGAAAATGGAGAAAGCTTTGGATGGATAAACTATGAAGCATTTGAAGGCCCATTAGACAAGCACATGAATGCCTATGGAGGTGAAAGTCGCCTATGGCTTGGACCGGAAGGAAACAAGTTTTCCCTGTACTTTGAACCGGGCAAAAATATGGAGTTCGAGAACTGGCACACTCCTGCAGCGATTGACCATGAACCTTGGGAAAAAGTCAAGGCTGGCCCGAGGGAAATAGCCATGGCCAAATCAACTTCCATTACCAATTATCAGGGAACCGAGTTTAAGTTACAGCTTCAACGAACTGTTGCGCTTCTGGAGAAGGAGGAAATCTTAAAAAACACTGCTTTGACAGCCGATGTCTCTACCATCAAAATGGTAGGCTATACCACCATCAATTCCATTCAAAACACCGGCGATTTCCCATGGACTCAAGAAACAGGAGCCCCTTGCCTTTGGGTTTTGGATATGTTCAAGCCCAGTGCAGAAACCACCATTATATTGCCTCTAAAGCCAAATAAAACCAAAGAAGGACTTACCACCAATTATTTTGGGGAAATTCCGGAGGAAAGGATAGCCACCACCAATAATTACCTCTTCTTAAAAGCCGATGGCCAAAGCAGAGGAAAAGTGGGTGTATCTCCCGAAAGAGGAGTGCCTATGGCCGCCAGCTATGATCCTATCAACAAAGTATTGACCATCACTACTTTCAATATATCACCTGAAATACCTTACCTAAATCAAGAATGGAATACCGATGCTGATCCTTTTAAAGGGGATGCGGTCAACGCTTATAATGATGGCCCTTTGGAAGATGGTAGCCAGATGGGGCCTTTTTACGAATTAGAGAGTGTTTCTCCCGGAGCGTTTCTTTCCCCCGGCCAAAGCATGGAGCATTTCCATAATGTATACCACTTTACCGGAAGCGAAAATGCTTTAGATGAAATTACCCGCCAATTATTGGGGATTTCAATTGTTGAGATTAATGAGGTGTTTGGTAATGATTAATTGTTAATTGTTAATTGTTAATTGTTAATTGTTAATTGTTAATTGTTAATTGTTTTTTCTTCAAGAATCTATGGCCCTTGCCTGAAGTACACAAAGGTCGGAGCCTGTGCTTTTCGAAGGCAAAAGGGCTTTCGAGCGTTAACCCTAATAACTGCCTCGTTAAATGTCTTCACCTTTGCTTGAATAATAATAGCTAACCATTTAACAAAAAGACAACATTTTATGAAAGAACAAACGGGCTTCGGCTCATTTTATTTATATATATTTATCCGTTGAATCCCCTCTTTTATAAAACAAATCTTTAAAAAAATATTCTCCAATCATGGTAAAAGTAAAATCAGCCTTTTCCCTTCTCCTATTTTCATTCCTGTTTACCATAGGTTGTAATGAAAAAGCCCCTGTGGCAAAACGAGTAATTATGTTGGGTATTGACGGCTTTTCTCTAGAAGGTTACCAACAAGCAAAAACGCCAAATATTGATGTTTTATTTGCTGATGGAGTGATTTCTACCGAGACCAGAACAGTAATGCCATCTGTTACCATGCCCAACTGGACCAGTCACTTAACCGGAGGTGGACCGGAGCAACATGGTGTATTTGGTAATGACTGGGAAAAGGAAGACCATTCCATTGCTCCCCAAGAAATGGATAAAGAGGGTTACTACCCTTCAATATTTAAGATTGTAAAAGACAATGTCCCCAACATAAGGACCGCTTTCTATTTTAATTGGAAAAGCCTTATTAAGCCTTTCAATAAGCAATACCTCGATGAATATAGGTTTGAGGAAGACGATCGCTACGATCAAAATTATCAGGCAGCCATGGATTTTCTTGTCAGCAACCAAGATGTACCGACCTTGATTTTTCTTTATTCTGTGCATGTAGACCATGCCGGGCATGGACATGAATGGATGTCAGGTGAATTTATTACCGCCATTGAAGAAATAGATGTGAAAATCGGGGAATTTATAAATCAGCTAAAAAACGAAGGCTTATATGAAGACAGCAACTTTTTACTCTTCACAGACCACGGGGGTATTGGTAAAAGCCATGGAGGTACCTCAGTTCAGGAAATGATCGTTCCTTGGATGATCAAAGGCCCCGAAATTAATAAAGCTGTTGAATTGAAATCTCCCAATTCAAATGCCAACACCACTGCTGTAGTGGCCAAATTATTTGGGATCGAGGACACACCTGAATCCTGGATTGCGAAAGTTCCCTCAGGAATATTTAGTGGCAATGATTGATGAAATTTGATACCCTATAAGCTAGATTTTGGTTTACATGGCTCCGGAAAGAAATCAAAGTTAGGCAATAGGACAGGTAATAGGCCCTTTTGCCTATTTCAGGTTAAAAGGAGTGAACACTGATTCACTCCTTTTTTCAAAATCAAAAGCCCCTGAAAATAACCTCTAAACTTTCTAGTGGATGATGCAATTGATAAATTGAGAACAAGTAATCTCCTACTATTTAAGTTGAATTTTGGGGGAAACTTCTTTGATATTCCATAACAATACAAATACCAAGACCACAATTAAAGCACCACTGCCAAAATTTAACCAAGTGAAAAACTCAACCCTAGAAGATTGGGTGTGAAAAAACTCTTTATAAATCAATATCCCCACACTGCCCAAATACCCCAGCGCATCTGCTACATAAAATAAGAAGCCTACCGTACCCTTGTATTTCAAAAAGGCCAGCAATCTTTCGAACAATAGGCAATGGAAAAGGATGTAAGGCAGGTATACGCTAAAACCCGAACCTATCATCCAGATTACAGGGCCTATTTCACCTTGTTTAAAAAGGAAAGTTACGATAATCATTAGAATCGCACTGATGATTGTAGCCAAAATACCTAATAGAAAAGCCTTTTTGTTATCAATCACCAATATACCTAAAGCGCTTATGATCAAAACCAATATTGCTATAGGTAGCTCGGTCAAAGTTATCAATTCAGGCTGTTGGGACATATTAAAAGCAGCCCAAAATTCCACGATGAAATTATCTCTAAAATCTCTTACTACTGTCAACAACACATACACCAATACAAGAACAAAAAACACGCCTCCATGCTTTTTTATAAAATCCAAACGCGCTTTCTTATCCATTGGCACCCGCTCCGTTCGAAGCTCTTTATCTGTAGCTGTGGGGGGTTTGCTTTTATTTAAGCCATAGGCAGCAATAAGAAGCATCGGAAAAAAAACTGCCCCGGTAACAAATGGCATCATCCATTCATTAATTTGAAAATCCTGCATTAACCAAATACCGGTCGATTTAACCAGCCCTGTGGAAAAAATAAATGTTGCACTTAAGCCTGCAGCCAATAGCTCTGAATTTTTTCTACCCTCTAAATACACCAATACCAGCCCAAAAATCATCCCTAACGGCAATCCATTTAAGAACATGGTTACCGGCTTGAGGGGAATCGGAACATAGGCAAAAGCCAAAAGCATTAACAGGCCAAACCCTACAAGCCCTACAATGGCGCCAAAACGTTTATAAGGTGGGATTTCAGGAACCAGTCGAATCCCAATAAACTTTGAAAGCATATACCCCAGTACCTGACCTATGATCAATAAGGTTTTAAAATGAAATCCGGATACGGCTTCTACCCCCTCAAACTGTCCAGCCAAAAATGATTTCCTTACTGCATACATTCCTGTATATGCCATAAAAGCTGTGCAAACCAGTAAAACATCAGTCTTGGAAATTGAAACCTTATTGAGTTTGCCCATAAAATTTGAAGATCTTATCTATTGTTGAAATGCTTTATATATATTTTATCGCTGGTAAAAGTAGCGCCAAACCTGAATTTGAAACCAAATTCAAATGTTATCAAAACAATAATTTTTCATTAACCGAAATTAATTTTTCTTATTAGGAAAATTTCCGGAACTTTAATTTTTGAAATGGACTAGAAAAGCGCATTAATAAAGTGACAAATAAAATTGAATGGATAATTCAGCTTACCTCACCACTTGGATAGGATCGAAGATAAAAGACATCAGAAAATCACAACACCTGAAGTTAGGTGACCTTGCAGATAAATCGGGAATTAGCATTGCCATGCTTTCAAAAATCGAAAACGGTAGGGTATTCCCTACCTTGCCTTCCTTGATTCAAGTACTCAGTACTCTCAATGTAGATTTGAATGTGTTTTTTGCAGACCTACAGACTGAAAAAGAATTTCCGGGTTACCTATTGAAAAGAAAAAGTGAGTACCGCTCAGTAAAAAAAGAGGAGGAAGCCATAGGATTTGACTACCAATTGATTCTCAATCATAAAATTGAACGTTCTTCGATGGAGATCTCCTTGCTAACCATCTCTAAGAACTCCAAAAGAGAACCGGTAACCACAGATGGTATTCAATACCTGTATGTAATCAAGGGAAGCCTCAACTATGAATTGGGAGACAAAGTTTTTGATTTGGAAGAAGGGGATTCTTTATTATTCAATGGAAACATTCCACATCTACCGAAAAACCATAACCGTACAGATGCCCAACTTTTGGTCATTTACTTTATAGAAATCAGATAATCAACCTACAGGATGGAAAAAGAAGCTATTGCAAAGGTTTTTATGGAACCCGAGTCCCCTTTTACTACGCGATCAATTGGATTCCCTTCTTTGGCAGAAGGAGAATTATTGGTTAAAATCAATTTTTCAACGATCTGCACCAGTGATTTGCATACCTTTTACGGAAGAAGGCAATCTTGCAGCCACAGTGTTTTGGGGCATGAAATTATTGGCGTTATTGAAAAAATGTCAACCGAGGACATGTGTGACTATTATGGAAATCAGCTCAATATTGGAGACAGAATTACTTGGACCATCTACGCCCATGACCCCAACTCAATAAATGCCAAAAAGGGATACCCTCAAAAATCCAAAGCGCTATATAAATATGGCCATGAGCAAATGAATGATGCATACCAGCTCAATGGTGGTTTTGCAAGCCATTGCCATCTGAGAAAAAACACAACCCTATTTAAGCTTCCTGAAAACCTGAGCAATTTAGAAGCCGCTCCATTGAATTGCACCCATGCCACCATTGCTGGTGCTTTAAGATTGGCAGGGGAATTGAAAAACAAAAATATTTTGGTAAATGGAGTGGGTATGCTCGGGCTTTCGGCCTGTGCTATGGCCAAAGAAGGAGGTGCAAAAAATGTTTGGAGCCAGGATATCGACCCTAAAAAGGCTTCCTATTCCTTGAAATTTGGAGCAAAAAAAGCCTTTATCTATGGTGAAGATAAGATTCGTTCTTCCTCTGATCCTGATGGAGGAATAGACATAATTATTGAAACATCCGGTAATCCGGAAGCCATTGAGCATTGTTTAAAACTTTTGGCGATTGGTGGAACACTTGTTTTGGTAGGTTCAGTCTTTCCCCAGCGAGACCTTTCCATCAATGGAGAGTATTTGGTGAGAAATCTCCTTTCCATCAAAGGACTTCACAATTACATTCCTGAAGACCTGGCCACTGCCATAAATTTCATAAAAAAAGCTCATCTTAAGTATCCTTTTGAAAACCTTGTGGGTAAAACATTTAATCTTCAGGATTTGGATGAAGCATTTGCTACCGCCCAAAATGGGGGATATTACAGAATAGGCATCCTTCCCTAGGCTTAGTTTGAAAAAATTGCACCACCAAAGTTTAAACTTAATATTATTGACATCATATTCAGAAAACACTCATGTTTGATTTAATTGTAGTAGGAGGAGGGGTATTGGGAGGCTTCCATGCCTACCATGCCCTAAAAAACGGATTAAAGGTAGCCTTGATTGAAAAAGACAAGGCTCCTCAAGGTGCCACGGTTCGTAATTTTGGGCAGGTAGTTCCTTCCGGAATGAATGAAAAGTGGCAGGCCTATGGAAGAGAAAGTCTGGAGATTTACAAAGAAATACATGCACGGGTAGACCTAAGCCTCAGGAATCAAGGCACCGTTTACCTGGCTTCGGATCACGAAGAAATGCAGCTGTTAGAAGAATTGAGGGGGATTAATTCTACCAAAGACTATACTTCTACCTTGGTTTCAAAGGAAAATTGCCTTAAAAAATACCCCGGATTAAGGCCTGACTATATCAAAGGCGGTTTGTATTTTCCGCAAGAACTTACTGTGGAGCCAAGGCTAATGATCAATCGTCTGTTGCAGGCAATGGTTCAGGAAATGGGCTTAACTTATCAACCTTTTACTTCGGTTCTTTCCTGTGAAAATACCGGTTCGGTAGTGAAAACAACAACAGCCTGTGGTCAAAAGCTTGCGTCTTCAAAGGTCATTATTTGCAATGGTAGTGAATTTAAAACCTTGTATCCGACAATTTTTGCCGGAAGCAATATGGAAATTTCTAAATTGCAGATGATGCAAACCATAGTCCAACCTAAATCTTATCAACTTCCCGGATCTATACTAACCGGGACTTCTATTCGCAGGTATGAGGCCTTTCAGGAATGCCCCTCATACAAGACCATTAAGGATAAAGAAAGAAAAGACAGGCCTGAAAAAAAATGGGGCATTCATATTTTATTCAAGCAAGCCATGGACGGTTCTGTAATTCTTGGAGATTCTCATGAATATGCTTCTGTAGAAAATAGAGACAGCCTGGGCTTTGACTTAAAGATGGAAATTGATGAATTAATGTTGAAAATGGCCAGACAAATTTTCCAGCTCCCAAGCTACGAAATAGCCTACCGCTGGTATGGAATGTATTCTCAGTGCAAAAATGGAGAATTGTTTGAAGAAACCATTGATAATCATATTCATATTGTCACCGGCATAGGTGGTAAGGGAATGACAGGGAGTCCTGCATTCGCCAAAGAAAATATTTTTAAACTATTTAATCTATAACAATGAAAAACATTAAACTAGTAGTACTGGACATGGCAGGAACTACTGTGGATGAGGACAATGTAGTTTACAAAACCGTCCAAAAGGTAATCAATGACAAAGGCTTTAACGTTAGCCTGGAAGAGGTTTTAGCCCATGGCGCAGGAAAAGAAAAGCACCAGGCAATTACAGATGTCCTGAAAGCCTGCACTGATGCCACAGACATCGCTACCATTGCAGGTGAGGCCTTTGCTAACTTTAAGCCAACGCTGAAACTCGCTTACGAACAGCTCAATGTTAAAACTTTTCCGGGAGTAAAAGAAATGATGGAAAACCTGAGGAGTAAGGGCGTATTTGTGGTATTAAATACCGGTTATGACAGGAAAACAGCCTCCTCTTTATTACTGAAGCTAGGCTGGGAAACAAGTAAGGACATCGATGGATTGGTAACTGCTGACGATGTCTCAAATGGCCGTCCTCAACCGGATATGATTTACAAAGCCATGGATTTATGTAACATAACGGAGTCTCAGGAAGTGCTTAAGGCCGGTGATTCCACCATTGATATAGAAGAAGGAAAAAATGCTAAATGTGGCTTGACGGTTGGTGTATTGACAGGGGCGCAAAATGAAGACCAACTAAAAACGGCTGCACCGGATTATATTTTATCTAGTCTGGCAACTCTTCCTGAGGTCTTGAAAGGTTAATTTGGACATGGTTTCATGCCTGGTTAGAAATAAATAATATTAACGAGACAGATTCCTTATTTATTTCGTACTGTTTATGCGACAATTATTGTGATTGTACCAAACCCAGAAATGTAATAAAGATACGAAAGCATTTCTGGCACAAACTAAAAACGCTGAACCATGAAAAAATCTACCAGAACGAATCATTACAGTGAAATTTGGCCCGCTAATGGGGTCGGGAATTCTTCCGGCCTTTGGGCCTTGTTGCTAAGCCCCTTTCTTTTGTTTGGCTGTTTGAGTGCCAGCGAACCTGAGCCGGAAATTATCATTGAGCCTCCTTATAGTTCTTTAATTGGTACAGATACCATCACTTCAGGAGATTATAAACATTTCAGTATAGGAACAAATGCTGAAAACGCCTATGCTGCAGTCAACCTACTAAAAGAAGATATAGGCTTGGATTATATAAATGTAGTGGCAAATATTTATTCAGGTATGGCTGAGTTGGAGGACAAGCTTCCACTTTACCATTATATCTTTATGGATGAAGAAAAAGGTACCTCAACAGGTGTCCAATTGGGAATTTCCGAGGACCGTATTGCCACCATTTTCTTAGGAAACGGGGAAGAATTAGAGAAATGGCCAACAGATTTATCACAATCTGCTATTCGGAAAGGCGATGAGGTGGCTTCCTTATTTGACAAACTGGAAACGATAAGCCAAAATGAAAAATACAAAAAGAAATTTGAGGCGATCAATTTATTAACCAAAGATTTGTCGAAACCCTATGACTCTCAAATGTCCAAATCTCCCCAATGGTATTTTGGATATACTTTAGCTGATGATAAAATGGATGTTGTCAAACTGAATTTCGAAGAAGGCATCCTTCAAAATATGATCATCAATCACTTTGAAACTTTCTAAAGATGTAAAAAGTCTAACTTCCCTTTTTTTCAAAGTCATTAGCGAAATTGAATGCTTCTAGGATCTCTAAGCTCCGCAGCAGTTGAAAAAAGCAAAAACCACCTATGAAAGTCTATCATAGGTGGTTTTTATTTTTGTGAAGCCCAATCAAGTGGTTGGCTCGGCTATATTTTGTTTATGAGTAACGGGATTGGCATACATGGCTAAAAAATTATGTACCGCCACCTTATCATTCATGTCAATTCCATTAGCCATTCTCTCCTCAAAGGCTACTTTTTCCTCTTGGGAATAATGAGCCTTGTATTTATTGGTATTGTGCATCAAATCTAGGGCAATGTAATTGGAAGGCCAAAGCTGATAATTGTGAACAATTATCCTGTCTAGTTCCTCAGCAAGCATCTGCAGTTGTTTGTTTAAAGGACCATCAGTTCCAAAAACCCCGGTAATCTCCTCATCCAAGACTTTGCCTACAGAAATATGAATGCGTTTCTTTTGACCCATTATCCCACTTACCAGGGTTCTGAAATCTTCGTTCTTTTGCTTTACATATATCTCTTCTCTTGCTTTGGCCATTAATTCAGGCATTTTAAGCACATCGGTAGGGTCATTTTCGTAGGAAATGGAAACGGGAACAATTTTCAATTTTTGAAAATAGTCTTTTAGTGGTGTGGTTCCACTTGCCATGGTGAGCATCTTCAACATTCCTTTATGAGTCAAATCCATGCCATCCTTGGTACGCCCCTCTCTTTGAGCAATCCATACAGAACGATTCTCATGGAACAGTGCTTCTCTAATGTATTCAGAATTCAATTTAGAATTTTCAAACATGGCCTTAGGGCTAAGTCCTCTGAAAACAACAAAATTACGGGTAATCCTTGACAAGGCTTTTAAGAAAGGTTTCTTAACAAGGTTATCCCCTATTGCCGAGGTTGTCATGACCAATCCATGTTCAAATAAGGTGGCATTCAGCAAAGAGGTATCAAGGATAATGTCTCTATGGTTAGATATAAATAAATAGGCAGTATTAGGTTCTAGGTTTTCAAAGCCCGAAGTAGACAGCCCATCAGAACTTATTTTTAAAACTTTGAGTACAGCATCGTATATAATCTTAGTTTGAAAGTCTCTGATTGAGTGGATATCGGATAACATTTCGGCCCATTCTGCCTCTGATCTGTCAGGAAAAGTGAAATTTAGTATGGCCTTCATCATGGGATGCTGGCCATATTCTTTCAATGCCTGATTGACTTCATTATCATAAAAAGGTCTTATCGGATCAAATTTGGACATATAATATTATTTTCTAGGGCGCAAATTACTAAAAATGCCTCAAAGGATAGTTCCTTTTATCAAACAATAGTAATGGAACATAAAAAAGCCCCTTGTATGGGGCTTTTTTATAGTGAATTTATTCAAACAAAAATTGTAAAACGGCGTATTTTAAAAAGCCTTATCTTACAATTCTTTTACTTTAATGTCTTTCCATGAAATTTTGAGGCCTCCACCGCTATGGATTTGAAGGGCTAGCTGACCTTCGCCTTCTCCAATTTTCTCATCTGTATAATCAATCATTTCAACCCCATTTAACCAAGTGGTTACGTGATCATCAACTACACGTATTTTGATGTCATTCCACTCACCGAATTTCAAGTTTTTATCTTTTTCCGGATCAGGTTTGATCAACCATCCACGGCCATAAGATTCGTAAACTCCACCGGTATCATTTCCTGGAGGGGCAACTTCTACCTGCCAACCTGAAACTTTTGTTCCTTCGAAAGTTGAACGAAAGAAAATACCACTGTTGCCATCTTCGTCTTGCTTGAATTTAGCGGTCAATTCAAAGTTTTTATAGTTTTTTTCAGTACCTAAATAACCATACTCACCATCAGGACCACTTTCAGAGACCAAAATCCCATCTTCTACATACCATTTTTCGGTACCATAAACGGTCCAGCCACTGAGGTCTTTACCATTAAACAAGTCTGTGCCATCAGATGCGCATGACATTACAAGGACTGCGGCCAACATCATGGCGCTAGTTTTAATTAGTGATTTCATCATTGCTTTTAAATATTAGATTTAATTATACTAATTTCATATTTACAGGATCCCATTTGATAAATTCATCCTGAAAATAACTGTCATTACATAATAAAGCCGGTGCTGCGGCACGGAAGGCAAATACAGGGTTTTCTTCAACTTGCCCGTTTTCTCTAATGGCCCTAAAGAAATTACCGAAATGATCATAATGTGCGCCTTTATAACCGGGCTCCACTTTATAAACCACTTCATTGGGAGGCAATATTTTCTTACGGTCTGAAACTTCTCCACTCATTTTAGCCTGCGCTTCTAAGAACGGATCATCACTGGAAGTCTGCTTGTTTGTTTTCACAACCACCTCGTCCCATTTCACATCCATAGAACCTTTGCTACCAACAATTTTCAAATAGGTAGAACCACTGGTGCCATCCACAAAATTACAACGCAAGGATAAATTAAAACCCGGGTGTTGCTCACTGTCGGGATATTGAAACATCCCCAACAATACATCAGGTACCTCTCTACCATCTTTCCAATACCTCAATCCACCCATGGCAGAAACCTTATTTGGCCCTAAGGAATTGGTAATAAAATGTAAACTGGTAAATAAATGTACAAAAAGATCTCCGGACATCCCTGTACCATAATCCAAATAATTTCTCCACCTGAAAAATCTCAGTGGATCAAATGGCCTGTCAGTAGTATTCGAAATATACCTTTCCCAATCCACAGTTTCTGGAGTTCCATCTGCCGGTACATTGTACTGCCAAGCTCCCGGAGGAGAATGTCTAGCCCAAAATCCTTCCGCATAATTAATGTCTCCAATCACCCCTTCAGCCAATAGTTCTTTGGCTTTCTCATTGCCAAGGCTTGATATCCCTTGACTTCCTACCATCATTATCTTTCCGGATTTTTTCCAAGCATCAATTACATCCTTTCCTTCATCCACACTATGCACCATAGGTTTTTCGCAGTAAACGTGCTTTCCAGCTTTCATGGCATCAATGCTGATTTGCTTGTGCCAATGATCAGGAGTTCCTATCAATACAGCATCTATGTCCTTTCTATTAAGGATTTCTTTATAATCTTTTGTTAAAAATAGATGTTGACCCCATTTTTCTTTCGCATCATCCAATCTACCATCATATAAATCACAAACAGCAACGATGCTTACATTATCATGCTTGAGCGCCGTGTTCATGTCCTGAGACCCCATAATTCCTGCGCCAATAAGCGCAATCTTCAATTCCTGATCTGCAGGAACTTCAGAAGTTCTTTTTAATTTGACCATGGACTTTTGATCCGCATTGGCCAATGCTGCAGGGACAATAGCTGAAGCGGCTCCAGCCATACTCATTTTCTTTAAAAACGTACGCCTTTTATTGTTCATGTGTTGGTGTATTAATCTCCTAAATAAGGATTAAATATAAGGAATTATTAATTCATATTTTTAAGTAACAGGATAAACTTAATACATTTTTTTGTTTAATTCTAAATTCACCTCCTCTCTAAAACCAAAAAAAGGTCATCTCATAAAAAGACGACCTTTTCTTATTGTTTTCACAAAGCCTATTTAGAGGCTTGTGCTTTTCTTAATTAATATAGATTCCTAAGTTAGGGTTATCTATTGGGATTGCTCTGCTGAGGCTGGTAGTTCGGGTTATTGGAATTATTGTAGTTTGGGTTATTTTCATCCATATATCTTTGTCCCGGCCATTGTGGTGTCAATTCTAACTCTTCTAAATTGGTCAATTCATCATTCTCAAAGGTGACCAATAAATAAAACCTATCCCCATTATTGACCCGATACACTTTTTTACCCTCACTTATTTGACTGATGACAGCATCTTTATTCTGCCTCAGAAATTTGCTTTCAGACATTCCCAATTGATAGGGTATTCTTGGCTGCAAAAGTGTACAAGAACTCATCAAAAGGACCAAACTCAAAATACTTATTGTTTTTTTCATAGCTAATAAATGTTATGCTTACAAAGCACCAAAAATGTATGGTAATCTCTAGGCTATATTAATCAATAATATTGCCAATTTTTTTTTTCTTTGATTATAAAGGGGTTAGGCAATCCTTGAAAAATTATTTTGTGAGTGAACCGAAAATAGTTACCTTTGTTGCAAGCGGCACGACCAGCTCCCGCTGAATCCCCCAGGTCCGGAAGGAAGCAAGGGTAGGCGGTCGTAGCGGTGCGATGCCGCTTATTTTTTTGTCCTTTTCCTACACAAGCCCCTTCTTTTTGTTAATTTTGGTTTAAATTTACCGGTACAAATCAACAAACCTAAAAACAAGCATGAAATTCTTTATTGATACTGCGAATCTTAATGAAATAAAAGAAGCCTATGACCTAGGCGTGTTGGATGGCGTTACCACCAATCCATCTTTAATGGCCAAGGAAGGCATCAGCGGTGATGAAAATGTCATCAACCATTACAAAGCTATTTGCGATATAGTAGATGCAAACGTAAGTGCTGAAGTAATCTCCACAGATTTTGAAGGAATCATTAAAGAAGGAAAAGAACTTGCAAAAATAGATGACAAAATTGTTGTAAAGGTCCCTATGATTAAAGAGGGCATCAAAGCCATCAAATATTTCTCAAGTGAAGGGATCAGAACCAATTGCACATTGGTGTTTTCCCCGGGTCAAGCCATTCTTGCAGCGAAAGCAGGAGCATCCTACCTTTCTCCCTTTATTGGTAGATTAGACGACATCTCTTTTGATGGTCTGGATTTAATTGCTCAGATTGTTCACATCTATCAAAATTATGGTTTTGAAACTGAAGTTTTGGCAGCCTCTGTAAGGCACACCATGCACTTGGTAAAGTGTGCTGAACTTGGTGCCGACGTGGTTACCTGCCCCTTAAAGGTAATTACAGGCTTATTGAACCACCCACTTACAGACAAAGGCTTGGCTCAATTTCTAGCAGATCACGCCAAGGCCAACAAATAATTTTCTTTGGAGCAGGTAAGATACCTGCTCCTTTTTGAAAACCATTGTCAAGCGATAAGGTTACAATTAAAAACGAACCGGATATGTACATTATCAAAGTGAAAGGGAAAGCAAAAATCCCTGATTATATACAGATCAGGGATGAGAATTTTGTGCTTGTAGCCTACTTCAGAGCAGACAGACCCTTAAAAAAAATAGAAAAATTTGGACTTGGAGGTAAAGAGGAAGAGCTTGGAAAGCTGATCAAAGAACTCCCATTCGGCAAACTAAAAAAATTAGATCTCTGATATGGTTTTTTCAAATGAGCCAGTAGTTAAGGTAGAAAACGCTTGTATTTTTCAAGGCATCAATACCATATTAAAAAGTGTAAATTTCAGCATTGAAAAGGGAGAATTTGTATTCCTGATTGGACGGACAGGTAGTGGAAAGAGTTCTTTACTTAAAACCCTCTACGCAGATTTACCATTGATCATGGGCGAAGCCAACGTGGCCGGTTACCCCATCGAAAAAATTAAAAAAAAAGAAATCCCTTTTCTTAGGAGGAAACTGGGAATTGTATTTCAGGATTTCCAACTATTCCCTGACAGAACTGTGGCTGAAAACCTATATTTTGTACTCAGAGCCACCGGTTGGAAAGACAAACTCAAAATGAAAAACCGAATGATTGAGGTTTTAATGGGTGTAGGTCTCGGAGGTGCAGCAACCAAAATGCCCCATCAGCTTTCAGGAGGTG
>NZ_CAXBOC010000075.1:0-14360 GCF_963976465.1 uncultured Cyclobacterium sp.
CAATATTCCATAAATTAGTATTATTTAAAAATCCTTTATTATAATCACTTATAATTACAACATCTGAATCTTTAATAATGGTTTCAAAATCCGTTCGGATATCGATATTGAGTGTTACTTCACCTTTTTCAAGGATATACAGGGCCTGGCTGGGATCATTCCTAAAAAACACCACCTCATCTTGCACGTATTTTCTTTGGTGAATAGCAGGCAGAAATTGTGACATTTCATCAAAAGTTAAATGCGTAAAAAACTTAACTTTCCCTAAAAAGGCAAATTTCTTTCGCTCTGACGGACTATAGGTTTTCTTAAAAGGATTTTTCATTGTCTAGTTTTTTAACATAAAACACCTTCTTGGTTCTATTGCTGATTTTAAACCTGTCATCAATTCTTAAGCCCACTAGCCAAACAATCTTGTCACCGGAACACATAACCTTCACTTCATTTTTTTTAATTAGTGGCACTTTTTTGTCAATCAAAAAATCACTTACCTTCTTAAAATTCTGCATTCCTAAAGGCATGAATTTATCCCCTTTTTTCCAGTTTCTCAAGACCAAAGGGAATTCCAGCAAATCAAAATCCAATAAAGCATTTTGCGCTGAGTGATCCAATACCCTTGCTTTGTTAAGTTGAGCACAACTATACCTTTGCTTTCCCCCCAAGACAAACCCATCATCAGCAAAGTTTATTTCGATACGTTCGGCTTCCTCCGTTTGTTTTCCTAAAATCAGACAATCCCTATCAATATTCAATAACCAGCCTTCTGAAAGAAATTGTCTACCTGCCTCTTGACGTTCTACAGCATACAAGATATCCTCAATCTGCGCATATACAAAGCCCTTTTTTCTTAACCAATAAAAAAGCAATGATGATTTTCCCGGTAAGCCGGCTAAACTTGAAAAGGGCAACACCTCATACTCTTCATCTGAAACGACGTTTTCATCGGCCCAGAGGTCAAAAAAATGAAAAAATGCCTTTCCTGTATCTTTCAGCCTGTCGAAACTATATTGGATTAACTCCGGTCCTTTTGGGTCAAATTCAAGAAGCAAAGGCAAAAATTTATGCCTGATAAAATTCCTTTTATAAATGGTTTTGGCATTGCTAAGGTCCTCTCTCCACTGCAGCCCATTCCTTTCCAAATAAGCCTTTATTTCATTCCTAGAAAAGGGAAGCAATGGCCTTCGGATAAAATCTCTTTTACTACTCATGCCATATACTCCTTCTATTCCTGTTCCTCGCAACAAATTGAGCATTACAGTTTCAATTTGGTCATCGGCATGATGCGCAACCAACACCCCATCAGCCCTCAAACAGGAATTGAGTTCCTCAAACCAACTGTACCTTAGCTCTCTGGCCGCCATTTGCAGGGAAACCCCATGCTTATCCATATAGGCATGGGTATCAAAATTTTTGGTGTGTACAGGCACTCCCAGTTCTACGCCTAGCTCAATTACAAAAAGTTCGTCTGCATCACTAGCTGCTCCACGCAGTTGAAAATTACAATGAGCTATAGAAATTTTAAAGCCGGCCTTAGTAAGCAAATGGGCTAATACGACACTATCCACCCCACCACTAACCGCAACAAGGTAGGGCGATTGCACATCTAAAATTTTATTTTTGCGTACATGATTGATAAATCGTTCCAGCATAAACCAAAAGTACTATTTTATATTAATTTTGCCTCGGAAATCAATTCGAATGACAAAGACCACATTTATTTTATTTTGCCTACTTACTAGTTTGGCCCTTTCAAAGACAATGGCTCAGGAGAATAAAGGTCGGTTGGAAATCCTACAAGCCGACTCCCTTTTGGGTGGTGAAGGTTTTGAAAGATTAATCACAGATGTTATAATGAAACATAAAACTTCATTGATCTATTGTGACTCGGCCCACTTTTACTCAGAGGACAACCTTGCTAAACTTTTCGGCAATGTAAAAATCGATGACAAACAAGATTCTGTTACGGTTACTAGCCGCTATGCAGAGTATGATGGCGATACTCAATTGGCTTTGTTGAGAAACAATGTAGTGCTGGTTAACGAAGGTACTACGCTATATACCGATTTTCTAGATTATAATCGAGCCACAGGAGAAGCCGTCTATTTCAATTCGGGCATGGTCAAAGACAGCACCAATGTATTGACCAGTGAAAAAGGGAGGTATGAAACGCAAATTGAAAAAATCACTTTCAATAAAAAAGTAGTCTTGGAAAACCCTGACTACACCATGAAATCAAATACGCTGTATTACTACACTACCACCAATATTGCAGAAACAGAAAAGCTAACCAATATCCTTTCTAAGGATGGCAATAAGCTGAATGCTCAAAAGGGAAGTTTTTATGACACCGAGAATAAAATTTTTCGCTTTTATGATGGGGATGTAGAATCCGAAAACAGTATTGTTTACGGAGAGACGCTTTTCTATGACGAAAAGGCACAATACTATGAAGCCAAGAAGAACGTAAGTATCCTTAACAAGGAAAGAAATGTGGAAGTATTTGGGGATGAGGGTAAATATTGGGAGGACAGGCAGTATTCTGAAGTTTATGGAAAAGCATTGGTAAAGAAGTATTTTGATACAGACACCCTGCTTATGATTGCCGATACACTTATTACTCAAGATGGAGAGGATGCTGAAGAGAAGTATACCCTAGCTTATCCCAATATGCGTTTGATTAAATCTGAGCTAGCAGGTAGAGCTGATTCTATGGCATATATTTATGCCGATTCAACTGTTCACCTTTATTCCGACCCGGTACTTTGGAGCAATAAAAGCCAAATTACAGCGGACAGTATTAATTTCCTGATTGCCAATCAAGAAATAGATAAGGCGCTATTAAAAGACAATGCCTTTGCTATCACTCGAGACACCATAGGAAACTTTAACCAAATCAAGGGAAGAAAGATGACCGGCTATTTTGTAGAAAGCGATATGGACAAACTTGATGTGGAAGGAAATGGGGAGTCCTTGTATTTTGCCGTAGAAAATGACACCACAATCAAAGGGTTAAACAAATTGTTGTGCGGTAGAATAATCATGGAGTTTGAAGAGGGGACCGTCTCAAGGATTAGTCATACCATAAAGCCTGAAGCTTCCTTTACACCCCCTCATTTATTTGAAGAAGGGGATCAAAATTTAGAGGGCTTTTCTTGGAGAGCTGACGAAAGACCCAGTCGAAAAACTATAAACGACTGGAGAACGCCAAAAATTAGAGACAAAAACCGATATAGTTTTTTTGATGAGCCCGATGCGAAGCTACGCTACCCTGATAATGATGAAATACAAATAATTACCGATAATTAAATTCATTTCCAGTACATCTTACATTTTTCTGAACTTTTGTTTCTAGGAAAAAATTTTTGAACGGTGATTTGTGAAAAAAATTTCATCATTGTTAACATTTTTTAACCCAAACCTACCTATAAAGTGGAACCAATTTGGTATTTTTATACGTATATACTTCTAAACGAGGGAGAAAATCTTTGTTAACGAAATTAAAAATTTATTGAACTAGACTTTACATGAAATTATTTTTATCACTTTTAATCACCTTACAGTTGTTTGCGCTACAGTTTGTAGACGCAAGGCAAGTACGTGTGTTAAGTGATAAAATTGAATTCAATGGTAAAGTGAATACTACTCAAAGGAAAACGCTCATCCTTCAAAACGATGCCAAAGAAAGTGCTACCTATTACCTTCGCTACTTGCAAGGGAATGTGGGCTCCTCCCAAAATATTCTTATTTGTATCGGGGACAACTGCTATGACCCGAGGAAAGATCTTTCACAAATTAGGTTTACGCTTGAGCCCGGGGAAGTCACTACCAATATATATATTGAATTTGAATTGGGTATAACGGCCACCAAAGGAACATTTGATTTACATTTCTTCAACACTTCCAACAACAGGGATGCATTTATAGTTGAAAATGTTTACAATGTAGTTTCTGATCAACCTTCAGATAATTTTAGTCATAAAGATGTAGATCTGGATGAAATCTATCCTAATCCGAGTGTAAGGACAGCTCAATTGGATTATAAAATAAAAAATTCGAGCGCAAATGTCCGCGTTGTGATCAATAGTTTCATTGGAAACCCCATTTATGATTTTAGACTCGACCCTTCACAAGAATCTCTGGTAATCCCCGTTACAGACCTGAACCCAGGTACTTATTTCTATACTTTGATCGTTGACAATAAAAATATTGTCACTAAAAAACTCTACGTCAAAAGATAAGTATAAGCATTCGCGTAGAAACCTCCTTGATAACCAATTATTAATCCATTATATTTGCAGGTCAAATGATAAAAGCACACCATTACATATTAATTTTCTTTGTTTCACTGCTCACTTTCGGTTGTGGGGAATTTTACAAATTAGAGAAAAGCACCAATTGGGATGAACTCTACGAAGCAGCAAATCGCTACTATGATGAAGGGGAGCATAACAAAGCCATAATTCTATATGACAGGGTTTTACCTGTAATAAAGGGAAGTGGCAAAGCTGAATTGGCAGAGTTCAATTACGCTTATGCTCATTTTCGAACCAAAAGATACATTGAAGCGGCAGAATATTTCAAAACATTTTTTGACACCTATAATCGTTCTCCTTTGGCTGAAGAGGCCTTGTTTATGAATGCTTATTCTTTGTATTTGGATGCTCCGGATTTTAATTTAGATCAAAGAAGTTCAAAAGAAGCTGTCAATGCAATTCAGTTATTTATGAACAGATTTCCTGAATCTGATTCTTATGAGCGTGCAATTTCCATGATTGATGTTCTTCAGAAAAGATTTGAAGAGAAAGCATATACCGAATCAAAAATGTATTATCGTCTGACTGAAGGTTTATTTCCGGGCGAATTTTACAGGGCTTGTATAGTCAATTTTCAAAATTTTGCTAAATCCTATCCGGATAGTGATTATAATGAGGAACTTGCTTTCAATTTGGTAGAAGTAAGTGCGGCATATGCAGAAAGAAGTATTTTTGATAAAAGGGAAGAAAGATTTGAGCAATCCTTGGGCTTTGCCGATGATTTCAAGAAAAAATACCCGGAAAGCGAATACATAGAAGAAGTTATAGAAATTCAATCCGATGCCAAAGAAAAACTTGATGACCACTATGCCTTAAAAGCACAGTATGAAGCCAGAACCGCAGAGGCACTTAAAAGGAGAGAAGAAGAACAAAAAAACCAGGAAGCTACAGAAGCTTTAAAAAAAGTAGGCAATTAAAATCCGATTAAATATGGCAATCAATCAGTCAATTATTACAAGAGATTTGGACAAGGTAGCAGAGAAATCAGGAAACCTTTACCAATCTATATTCACTATCTCTCAAAGGGCAAAGCAAATTTCATCTACAATGAAAGAGGAGTTGAATAATAAGCTTTCAGAGTTTGCTTCAACGGTAGACAACCTTGAAGAGGTTTTTGAAAATAAAGAGCAAATTGAAATATCAAAATTCTATGAAAGAATGCCAAAGCCAAGCACATTGGCAATGGAGGAGTTCATGGAAGACAAAGTAATGTTTAGATTCCCTGAAGAAGAGGAAAGCCAATCTTAACATGCCGCTATCAGGCAAACGTATTCTATTAGGTGTAACCGGAGGCATTGCTGCTTATAAAGTAGCACAACTTGTTCGCTTATTGGTAAAATCACAAGCAGAAGTCAAAGTTATAATGACGGCTTCTGCTTGTGACTTTATCACACCACTTACTTTGGCCACCTTATCCAAGAATCCTGTATCTATTGATTTTTTTAACCAGAAAACGGGTGAATGGACCAATCATGTGGCTTTAGGTGCATGGGCTGACATCATGGTGATCGCTCCATTATCAGCAAATACCTTATCCAAACTGGCCAATGGCCAGAGTGATAGTTTATTGTCATGTACTTACCTTTCTTGTACAAGTCCGGTACTCCTTGCCCCGGCGATGGATTTAGACATGTACCAACACCCTGCTGTCAAACAAAACCTCACCAGTCTTGAGCGCTATGGCAACCATATCATGGAAGCCGCGAGCGGAGAGTTAGCCAGTGGATTAATTGGTCAGGGACGAATGCCTGAACCGGAAGCGATCTTTGCTTCAATCCAAGATATCTTAAACCCTGACCTTAGTTTTCAGGGTAAAAATATACTTATTACGGCAGGCCCTACGCAGGAAGCGATAGACCCGGTTAGGTATATTAGCAATCATTCTAGCGGTAAGATGGGTATAGCTCTGGCAGAGAAAGCGGCAGAAAGAGGAGCTAAAGTAACTTTGATTTTAGGACCCACAGCTTTAAAACCCAATCCTCATCCTAAAATCACTATCATTCCGGTGACAAGTGCGTTAGACATGTTTGAGGCCAGCCAAAAACATCATAGTAATGCTCAGGTAGTAATATTTTGTGCTGCAGTAGCTGATTACAGGTCAGAAAAGCCTTCTAATGAAAAGATCAAGAAAAAGGAAAACGCCCTTCAAATCAGCTTAGTTAAGAACCCTGATATTGCAAAAACTTTAGGCGCACATAAAAAGCAGGGGCAATTGCATATTGGCTTTGCTTTAGAAACAGATGAGGGCATATTGAGTGCAGAAAATAAACTTATTGAAAAAAACTTTGATTTTGTGGTATTGAACTCTCTTCTTGACTCCGAAGCAGGCTTTCAAAAAGACACCAATCAAGTTACTATATTATCAAATAATAAAGAAAGAATTAAAACCCCGGTGATGTCCAAGGAAATGCTGGCTATCCAGCTGTTGGATCGAGTTGGTTCTCTTCTAGAAAACAAGTTTGACAAATCTGACGTTTAAATTGGAAGGATCACAAACCTTATGGCTTAATCCATAAGTAAGGGATTTTGGGAGAATTTATTTTAATCAATGCTGCAGGTGAGGCTCCCCTCAGCATATCTGAAGCAGCTGAATGTTTGGTCAACATTTCAGCAGGTAACGAAAGGCCTTGCTCTTTTCGGATTTTATGAATTTCCATTCAGCTTACAAATAGGATCAGATGGTACGCCCCACAGTCTTTATATTGCTTTTCGGTTTTTTTTTAAGCCCAATAAAATTGCTGTCTCAGCAACTCAACTTCACTGTGACAATAAACAGTGAACGAGCAAGAACTCAGGATACAGATATTTTCGATCAGATGAAATCTGCTTTTGAGCAATTTCTGAATGGTCGCAACTGGACGGATGCAGAGCTCAAGCCTCAAGAAAGGATTAAAGGCAACCTATTGATCACAATCAATGATATGCCACAGGTAGGTTTATTCAATGCGACAGTTCAAGTCCAAACCGTCAGACCTATCTATGGGTCAAATTACGAAAGTTTAATTCTGAACTTTGCAGACCGCAATTGGGCCTTTGAATATACGGAATCCCAGCCCTTGGAATTCAATCAGTTTTCTTATTTAAACAATATCACTTCATTATTGGCTTATTATGCGTATATCGCCATAGGGATAGATCACGACTCTTTCGCTCCACGGGGAGGAGATCCTTATTTTGAAGTTGCCAACAATATTGTGGCCAATGCCCAGCAATCCTCAAGTTCAGGGTGGAACCAAAATCCTTCTGACAAAAGAAACAGGTATTGGCTGGCCAATGATCTTTATAACTCGCAAGTGATGGTGCCTGTTAGGGATGCTTATTATTTATACCACAGGATGGGGCTTGATTTATTAACTACTAAGCCATCAGAAAGTTATCAAAACATTCTTGAAGCAATCAAAATGGTACAAGAAGCCAACAAGGTACAACCAAATAGTATTCTAACAATTAGCTTTATGGATGCCAAATCGGATGAAATCAGCAAAATTCTTAAGGCTGCACCTATGGAATTGAAGGAAGAGGCAGTAGAAGTATTACTTAAGGTAGACCCTAACAATGCAAGAAAATACAATGACATTTTGAAAGGATAATCCTCAATTTTGGTTAATTTTGACACCTTAAACGAAACCAAAGCAACATGTTAACCAACCTTAGCATTACCAACTATGCTTTGATAGAGAAATTAGAAATGGAACCTTGTGCCGGCCTCAATATGATCACCGGAGAAACAGGAGCAGGAAAATCCATTATGCTCGGGGCCGTCGGCTTACTATTAGGAAATAGGGCAGATACCAAGGCATTATTTGATGAGCAGAAAAAGTGCATTATTGAGGGAGTGTTCAATATTCAGAATTATGGTTTAGAAAGATTCTTCGAGAAGGAAGAGTTGGACTACGAACCGGCATGTATTATTCGACGTGAAATATCACCTTCCGGAAAATCTCGTGCTTTCATCAATGACACTCCTGTAAGACTTGAAAACCTAAAGGTTCTGGGAAAAACTCTGATGGATATTCATTCCCAAAATGAGACCTTATTGTTGGGGGCTTCTTCTTATCAGCTCTCTCTGATAGATGCTTTTGCTAAGGTTCGGAAAGAAAAGGAAGCTTATTCCACACAGTATCATGATTTCATAAAAACGCAAAAAAAAGTGCGCTTGCTCGAGCAAGAAAAGCAACAATACCAGCAAGAGGCCGATTACAATCAGTTTCAGTTGGAGGAGTTGTCTAGTTTAAATCTAGAGGAAGGTGAGCAGGCCGCTTTAGAAGCAAAAGAAGAATTATTAAACCATGCTGAGGAAATAAAATCGAGGGCCTCACAGGCATTGGACCATCTTGAAAATGAGGAGTTGGGTGCCATGCAACAATTGGCAGCAGCCAAGCAACATTTTCAATACCTGCAGAAATTCGGGAAAAATTTTGAAGAGTTAAACCAAAGGTTTGAAAGTTTATTAATAGAACTAAATGACATATTAGAAAGCCTGTCTTTGGAGGAACAGGAAATTGAAGTAGATTTTGAAAAGTCTGAGTGGGTAAGGGAAAGACTAAGTAAAATCTACCAGCTTCAGAAGAAACATGGCCTTCAAAGTGATAAAGAGCTCTTAGATTTGGCTTCATCTCTTGCAGACAAGGTGTTTAAGGGAGATCACCTAGAGGAAGAACTGGCCAATCAACAGGCATTACTCAAGGAGTCCCAAGAAAAACTTAGTGCAATGGGGCAGAAACTTTCAAAGAAAAGACAGGCCATCTTTAGCGGATTTAGCAAAGAGATCCAATTCTTATTGGGGCAGTTAGGTATGGAAAATGCCAAGGTGGAAATCCTTAGAAAAGAAGTCCCGGCAAATGAATCCGGTATAGATGATATTGATATCTTATTTTCTGCCAACAAAGGTATTTTGCCTCAGCCAATTGGACAAGTAGCATCAGGGGGTGAGTTTTCCAGGTTAATGTTTGCCATAAAATATGTTATGGCAGATAAAATGGCTTTGCCTACGCTAATATTTGATGAAATAGACACCGGAATATCCGGAGAAATAGCCCTACAAATGGTCCGAATGATGCAAGAGATTGCAACCAAACATCAGGTTATTTGTATTAGCCATTTGCCACAGGTGGCGGCAAAGGGAGAAAAACACTATTTTGTATACAAAGATAATAGCTCAGAGCGGACGATTAGTAAAATAAAATTATTAAACGCTGAAGAAAGATTGTTTGAAATCGCCACCATGATTTCGGGGTCAAACCCCTCAACTACTGCCTTTGAAAATGCTAAAGAATTGCTCTCGAAATAGTCAATTGCATCTCTTTTATAAAATCCCAGTGAAAAATGTTTCACGCTTTATTAGTTAAATTTATAGAATATTATTTAATTGAAGTTATAAAATCAAAATAATACAATGCCTGAAAATTTATTAAAAGGAAAAAAAGGAATAATAACCGGCGCACTTGATGAAAATTCTATTGCCTGGCAAACAGCCTTAAAAGCCAAAGAACAAGGGGCAAAATTTGTCCTTACCAATGCCCCAATAGCCATGCGTATGGGCGCCATAAAGGAATTAGCCGATGAATGTGGGACCATAGTTATCCCAGCAGATGCTACATCCGTAGAAGATATCGAGAAACTTTATGATGAAGCAAAAGAATATTTAGGTGGAAATTTTGATTTCTTACTCCACTCCATAGGAATGTCTCCCAATGTTCGAAAGGGAAGATCTTATGGTGACTTGAATTATGATTGGGTACAAAAGTCATATGATGTTTCAGCCGTTTCTTTTCACAAAATGCTTCAAGTTGCAGAAAAGAAAGACATTCTAAACGAATGGGCTTCTGTAATTGCATTAAGTTATATTGCAGCAGAAAGGGCTTTCCCTTTTTATAGTGACATGTCTGAAGCCAAAGCCATACTGGAAAGTATAGCTAGAAACTATGGCCTGAGGTACGGGAAAAGTAAAAATGTGAGAGTAAATACCATTTCTCAATCCCCCACGAAAACCGTAGCAGGTTCAGGTATAGGAGGGTTTGATGATTTCTTTGATTTTGCCGCCTTGGCTTCACCTCTTGGTAATGCTTCAGCAGAATCCTGTGCAGAATACATTGTCACCATGTTTTCCGATTTCACCAGAATGGTAACCATGCAAAACCTGTTTCATGATGGAGGCTATTCTACTACAGGCATTACGCAAGAATTAATTGATGCCTACGTAGCAAGTAAAAAATAAATTGTATACCAACTAAAAAAGCCCCTAAAGCTATCAACTAGCAGTAGGGGCTTTTTTTATGCAATATAATTTTTACATTTTTTCAATTTGTTCGGCCAACCAATCTCCTACTTCAGAAGTTTTATAGGATTTCTCCCCTTCTGAAAGATCTTCAGTTACCACGCCTTTTTCCAAAGACAAGTTAACCACGTCAGAAATAGCTTTAGCTTCATCCATTAAATCAAAAGCATACTCAAACATCATGGAAGCAGACAATACAGCTGCCAAAGGGTTGGCAATGTCTTTACCTGCTGCTTGAGGATAAGAACCGTGTATAGGTTCAAAAAGCTTGGTTTTAAGACCAATTGAAGCAGATGGCATCAATCCCATCGACCCACTAATTACAGAAGCCTCATCTGTAAGGATATCACCGAATAGGTTTTCTGTAATCAAGACATCATAGGCTTTTGGCCATTGAACCAATCTCATGGCTACAGCATCCACAAATTCATATTCAACTTTAACGTCAGGATATTCAGGTGCAAGTCGTTGTACCGTTTCTCTCCAAAGACGTGAAGTGGCCAATACATTAGCTTTATCAACACAGGTCAATAACTTCCTTCTCTTTCTGGCAAATTCAAAACCCATCCTTGCCAGTCTTTCAATTTCCTCAACAGAATATACACAAGAATCAAAAGCTTTTGTTCCTTGTTCATTTCTACCTCTAGGCTCCCCAAAATAAATACCACCTGTCAGTTCCCTTAAAAATACTAGATCAGTACCTTCAATTCTTTCTTTTTTCAAGGGGGACTTGTGAAGCAAGGAAGGGAAAGTGAAGGTAGGACGAACGTTTGAAAAAAGTCCCAACTTCTTCCTCATTTCCAACAAACCTTGCTCAGGCCTAACTTTTGCGCTAGGGTCATTGTCGAACTTTGGATGACCAATGGCTCCAAAAAGAACGGCATCTGCTGCAACACAGGCATCGTGCGTGGCATCAGGGTATGGGTTACCTACTGCATCAATAGCGGCAGCACCTGTGATGGCTTCATTGTAAGTGATTTTATGTCCAAATTTCTTAGCGACAGCATCCACAACTTTTACTGCCTGATTGATTACTTCAGGGCCAATACCATCACCAGGTAATAGGGCTATATTCATTTCCATAAGGATTCTTTTTTTCAGTTTTGTTACTATTTTTGATTTGTTCTATGATATTAAGCATTTTTTCGGTGGCCATCATGGCTGCAATGGTCTGGTCACTGTCCAAACCTTTGGTCTTGAAGATCCTTCCATTCAAATCCCAGGTAATCACACACTCTACAAAAGCATCGGTCTTACCCCCAGGAGGAATGCTAATATGAAAGTCCGTCAACTTAGGCAATTGCATGTCAAGTCCCTTGTAGATTTTCTTCAGCGCTTTCATAAAAGAATCATACTGCCCATCACCGGAGGCATTCTGTTCATAATAGTTGTCGAAAATTTTAACCCGCAACTGAACTGAAGGCTTTAACCCCTTGGAATGCACCATATGGTATCCATCAATAACAATGTCGTTATTGATGGAATTATTTTGAAGCACATCAGAAATTATATAGGGAAGATCTTCAGTTGTAACCCGTTCCTTCTTATCTCCGAGCTCAATAATTTTTTGTGTAACCTTTGTTAATTCTTCAGGTTCCAGAGAAATGCCTAGCTCTTCCAAGTTCTTGGAAATATTGGCCTTCCCTGAAGTTTTTCCCAAGGCATATTTCCGCGTTCTCCCAAAACGTTCTGGAAGTAAATCACTGAAATACAAGTTCTTTTTATTGTCACCATCGGCATGTACACCTGCTGTTTGGGTAAATACATTTTCCCCAACCACCGGTTTATTTGCAGGTATTCTCAATCCTGAAAATTGCTCTACCAGCTTACTTATCCTATAAATTTTACTTTCGTTGACATTAAGGTGACAAGGTGTGAAATCCTTTATTACCGCTACTATGGATTCAAGTGGAGCATTACCGGCACGCTCTCCTAATCCATTGACAGTGGTATGTATGCCTTTGGCTCCGGTATTTACCGCATGGAGTACATTGGCAACAGATAGGTCATAATCATTGTGCGCATGGAAATCAAAATGCAATTCCGGAAACTTATCACAAATCAGTTCCAAAAACTCCTTTACTTCATCCGGGCAAAGTAGTCCCAAGGTATCCGGAAGCATAATTCTTTTGACCGGCTGTTGGGAGAGGAATTCAATCATTGAAAGGGCATAATCTCTAGAATTACGCATGCCATTGCTCCAGTCCTCCAAATAAACATTTACTTCAATGCCATGTGTTCTTGCATAGGAAATGCATTTCTCAATCTCGGCAAAATGAACTTCCGGTGTTTTCTTGAGCTGATGTGTCAGGTGATTGAGCGAACCTTTGGTTAGCAAATTCATTACTTTGGCACCGGCTTCTACCATCCAATCTACAGATTTCGGGGTATCTACAAATCCCAAAACCTCAATACTACTCAAAAAGCCTCTTTCCTCAGCCCAATTTGTGATCCTTTTGACACCTTCCAACTCTCCTTCTGAAACCCTAGCTGAGGCCACCTCTATTCGGTCAACTCTTAGCTCTTCCAGCAAAAGCTTCGCAATCTGAAGTTTTTCTGAAGGAAGAAATGACACCCCGGAGGTTTGCTCTCCATCCCTCAGGGTGGTGTCCATGATTTCTATATTCTTTTCTCTACGCATTCCCTTACCATTAACCTGACACAATTGAAACTTCGAAACTCAGAGCAAGGTTTACCTTTTGGCTTCGAATGCTACTATTTCTTCTTTAAGGTTCAGCAAATAATCGATATCATCGAACCCATTTTTCATGTTTTGCTTTTTGTAAGAATTGATATCAAATGATTCTGAATTTCCTGTGGACAGCAGCGTAATGGTTTGTTTATTGATGTCTACCTCTACTTCTGTTTCCGGATTGGCCTCAACGGCAGCAAATAACTCCTCTGCAAACTTCGGAGAAACCGTAACTGGAAGCACGCCAATGTTCAAGCAATTGTTTTTGAATATATCAGCAAAGAAACTTGAAACCACACATCTGAACCCGTAATCATAAATGGCCCATACCGCATGTTCACGACTCGAACCTGATCCAAAATTCTTACCTGCCAATAGTATTTTACCACTATAAGTCGGATCATTTAAAACAAAATCCGGTTTAGGATTTCCTTCTTTATCAAAACGCCAGTCTCTGAAAAGGTTGTCCCCAAATCCCTTTCTTTCTGTAGCCTTTAAAAACCTGGCCGGAATAATTTGGTCAGTATCTACATTTTCTGAGGAAAGCGGAACCACCTTACTGGTCAAAACATCAAATTTATCGTATGCCATGGTATTATTTTTCTTGTACTAATTCTTCTATTATATCCCTTGGGTCTGTAATCACCCCTGTAATGGCCACAGCCGCTACGGTTAAAGGTGAAGCCAATAAAGTTCGACTCCCCGGTCCTTGACGTCCTTCAAAGTTTCTGTTTGAAGTTGATACAGCATATTTTCCTGAAGGAATTTTATCATCATTCATGGCCAAACAAGCAGAACAGCCAGGTTGTCTTAATTTAAAGCCTGCATCTTCCAAAGTTTGGACGATACCTTCTTCTATAGCCATTTTTTCTACTTCTCTGGATCCAGGAACAATCCAGGCAGTAATATTGTCTGCTTTTTGTTTTCCTTTTACAAATTGAGCCACTGACCTTAAATCTTCTATACGTCCATTGGTACAACTACCCACAAATACATAGTCAATTTTTTTGCCTTCCATAGCCTCTCCCGGCTGGAAGCCCATATAATCCAAGGACTTGATATAAGATTTATTTTCACT